>NC_010794.1:2100000-2287145 GCF_000019665.1 Methylacidiphilum infernorum V4
AGAGAAACCGTGAAGTCGGTTCCCCTTGACAAATTCATGTTGGAAACGGACTGCCCTTTTCTGGCTCCCGTCCCCCACAGAGGAAAAAGAGCCGAGCCTGCCCACCTACCCAGGATAGCGGAGGAAGTGGCAAAAATCAAAAATGTTTCCATAGAAGAGGTCGCCCGATACACTTCCCTGACGGCATCCTCATTTTTTGCTTTCCAAAAACAAAGAAAATCTAAAGCTTAATAAAAACTCTCCATAGCAAAGATTATGAACAACGATCCCTCTCTTTTTCGTCTCAAAGAAGAATCAAGCCGACAAAATAAAAAAAGCCTGCACAGGGCCTATTCCTCCAAGGTATTCGACGGCTTTATCCGCTCCCCCAACCGGTCCATGCTTTATCCCCTTGGTTTTTCTTCGACCGATCTCTCTCAAAAAGACCTTATCGGGATAGCTTCGACCTGGAGCCAGGTTACCCCCTGTAACATGCATATCGATAAGCTTGCCCGGGAAGCCGCTTTCGGTAGCTGCGAGGCCGGGGCCAAGGCTCTCATATTTAACACGATTACGATTTCAGATGGGATATCGATGGGCACCCCGGGGATGAAATATTCCCTCGTATCCAGGGAGGTCATTGCCGATTCCATTGAAACGGTGGTTTGTTGCGAAGGGATGGATGGGATCGTGGCCCTTGGGGGATGCGATAAAAACATGCCCGGTTGTCTCATCGCCATGGCCCGGTTAAATAGGCCTGCGGTATTTGTTTACGGGGGAACGATCCTTGCCGGTTGTTATGGGGGCAGGCAACTCGACATCGTTTCGGTATTTGAAGCGGTCGGATCCTATGCCGAAGGCAAGATCAGCGAGGAAGAACTCAAGGCGATTGAACAGCATGCCATCCCCGGACCCGGATCCTGCGGGGGCATGTATACGGCCAATACCATGGCTTGCGCCATCGAAGCCCTCGGCATGTCTCTTCCCAACAGTTCCACCCATCCCGCCGTTTCCCTCGATAAAATCGAAGATGCCCGCAATGCAGGCAAAGCGGTGCTTCGACTCATCGACCAGGGTATTAGGCCAAGGGATATTTTGACCAAAAAAGCCTTTGAAAACGCCATCACGGTGGTCATCGCCCTGGGAGGATCGACCAACGCGATCCTTCATCTCTTAGCCATCGCCCATGCCGCCGAAGTGGACCTCCGGCTTGAAGACTTCGACCGCATCGGCCGAAAAGTCCCCGTGCTGGCCGATCTCAAGCCCTCGGGGAAGCACTCCGTTGCCGATCTTTCCCAGGTTGGAGGGTTGGCTCCTCTTATGAAAAGGCTGTTGGAAGAGGGCCTTTTGCACGGGGACTCGCTTACGGTTACAGGGGAAACGTTGGCCCAAAACTTGGCTTCCGTTGCCGATTACCCTCCCTCGCAAACGATTGTTCGACCCTTTTCCGATCCGATAAAAAAAGAGAGTCATTTGGTCATTCTCCGGGGCAACCTCGCCCCCGACGGAGCCGTGGCCAAGATAACGGGAAGGGAAGGAGAAAAATTCAGCGGTGTAGCCCGTCCGTTTGATTCCGAGGAGGAGGCCTTGGAAAAGATCCTCGATGGGACCATTAAAAAGGGAGACGTGGTTGTTATCCGCTACGAAGGACCCAAGGGGGGGCCGGGAATGCGCGAGATGCTCGCTCCCACGGCAGCCATCATGGGAAGGGGGTTAGGCAAAGATGTCGCGCTGATTACCGATGGGAGGTTTTCTGGAGGTACACACGGTTTTGTCGTCGGGCATATTTGTCCCGAGGCCGCCGTTGGCGGGCCCTTGGCCGTCGTCGAAGAGGGCGATACAATCACCATCGACGCCCAAAACAAGGAAATTACCCTGCATGTCAGTCCCGATGTTCTTCAAAGCCGGCTGTCCCGGTGGACACCCCCGCCCCTCAAGGTCAAAGGGGTGTTGTACAAGTTCGCCAAGACGGTAAGCCAAGCCAACCTGGGGGCGGTGACCGATCTTTTTTGAGGGGATTGTAAAAAAATCCCTTCCCCATAGTCTTTCTCCAAGACAATTTTTCTTAGGATGAAAGAGTGTTCAAAAGAAGGGATCGTTGTTGTAGGCGGGGGACTGGCGGGATCGGAGGCAGCCTGGCAGATAGCCCAAAAAAATATTCCCGTCTTCCTTTATGAAATGCGCCCTTTTGAACCTACGGGTGCCCACTCTACAGGCCACCTTGCCGAAATAGTCTGCAGCAATTCTTTAGGTTCGAACCTGCTGAGCAATGCTTCGGGTTTACTTCTCCAAGAACTGCGCATTTTCAATTCCCTTCTTGTCAGGATTGCCGACAGTTGTGCCCTGCCAGCAGGAAAAGCCCTGGCCGTGGACAGGGAACGTTTTTCTCTGGCCGTCACCCGGCATCTCTTAAAGCATCCCTTGATCACCGTTATCCGCAAGGAGTTGATCGAGTTGCCCAAGGATAGCCTTTGCGTCGTCGCCACCGGCCCCTTGACCAGTCCGCGCTTTGCCCAGGCACTGCAAAGCTTGCTCCAATCCCCTTTCCTCTATTTTTACGATGCCCTTTGCCCCCTCATCGAGGCCTCTTCCATCGATTTTCAACACCTCTTCGTTGCTTCCCGCTACTCCGATCCCTCAAGCCCCGGCGATTACCTCAACTGTCCTCTCAGCGAAGAACAGTACAGGGAGCTGTGCCACGAACTCGCCCACGGGGAAAGAGTCAAGCTCCGCGAATTTGAAAAAGAGATTTTTTTCGAAGGCTGCCTTCCCATCGAAATCATGGCTCAAAGAGGGCCCGACACCTTGAGGTTCGGCCCTTTGCGTCCTACCGGCTTGATCGATCCGAAGACAAAAAAAAGACCCTATGCCGTTGTCCAGCTCAGGCAAGACAACGTCGCCGCTACTCTTTACAACATGGTGGGTTTTCAAACCAATCTTACCTTCAAAGAACAGGATAGGATCTTTCGGATCATCCCGGCATTAAAAAATGCCCATTTCATCCGTTATGGGCAGCTTCATCGTAATACCTTCATCAATTCGCCAAGGGTCCTATTGCCTACCCTCCAATTTAGGGCAAATCCCCTTCTTTTGTTTGCCGGGCAGCTTGCAGGCTGCGAAGGCTACGCAGGCAACATCGCCAGCGGCCTGGTCGCCGGTATCAATGCAGCAAGAATTTTTCAAGGCAGAGAGCCGGTTGTTTTCCCAAGGCAAACGATGATCGGGGAACTGCTTTGGTACATTACCCATGCCGATCCCGAACATTTCCAACCCATGAAAGCCAATTTCGGCTTGTTGTGCGCAGCTATGGAAGAACCTCTGCCTAGAGATAGAACCGCCCGGGACCTCCTTTTAAGCCAAAGAAGTTTAAAAAAAATAGAGGCCTTTTACCAAAGCCTCCTTGAATAAGGGCGGGGGGAGAGCCGGGAGAGGATCCAGGCTATTAAAAAAAAGCTCCCCTCGCTGCCGTGTGAATGAGACCTTTCGTCCCTTTATGGACATAAAGGACGCGCTCTGAAAGTCCGCCTTCCAGTTAAGGCCTGGCGTTCTTTCAGCAGCGTTGGGCCCTCAACCTATTAACATCGGAGGAAAGGCTGACATTCCAATCACGAGCAGCGAAGGGAAATCCTTCAAATTCCTTAAACCCTTTCCCCTTACTCTCTAAAACTACAGGGTATTTTACCCCGTAACCCTTCTTTTATTTTTGTAATAATAACGTTGATTTCGTCATCTGTCAAAGTGCGATCGGGAGCACGAAAAGTCAATGCATAAGCCATGGACTTTTGGTCTTGAGGAATGCGGCTCCCCAGGGGATCTTCAAAGAGGTCGAAGAGCTCTATGCTTTCCAAGAAGGGAACGTGTTGGTCGGTGATCGCGTTGAGAATTTCTTGATGCTGGAGCTTCTTATCCACGATGATCGCTATATCCCTTCGAATAGCAGGTTGAGAGGGCAAGGGATGGTACAAAGGGATCTCTTCTTCCCTTTTTTTCCATTCTTCAAGAGAATACTCGGCATAAAAACAGGGAAAGGGAATGTCGAAAGGAGCCCCGGGATGGATTTCTTGTAAATGCCGGCGCTCTTCTTTATAAAAACCCTTCTTTTCTTCAAGGTAATCGGTGATCTGTTTTAAATCATAATAATCGATCTTTCTTGGTTTACCCGTCCAATGGAGAGAGCCCATTTCTCCCCCGATCAAAATACCCAAGCAAAGCTCTTCCTTGACCATCCCCTGCGCATTGAAAAAAAGGGCCCCGACTTCAAAAATCTTGATCTCCTTGTTGCCCCGCCTCCAATTCGTACTGGCTACGCCCAGCAAAGAGTCCAGGAAGGAACTCCTCAGCTTGGCATAATGGACCGAAGAAGGATTGGACAAGGAAAGTTTATCGGGCTGTTGATCATCCTTTAGCAGGGGAATGGTAATACATTCATGATAACCTTTCGAAGCCAGGGCTTGCTTGAGGCTCAAGATCTTATCCCATTGTTTTTCTGACTGGGAAGGCAAAGCAAAACCAGGAGGTACCCTGGAAGGAAAACCGTCAAGACCTTTGAGCCTGACCAGTTCTTCTATGAGGTCTTCTTCAATTTGAAGATCAGGCCTAAAAGAAGGAATCTCCCAGCGGTATCCTTCTTGGGTTTCCTCTTTTAAAGAGAGCCCCAGGGAAAGCAACTTCTTCTTGATTTCTTCCTCGGGCCAAGAAAAAGCACTGAACTTTTCTAGCTTTTGGGCTCTAAGCGTTATGCTGTGCTTTGTTTCGGGCAGGGACCCGGATTCAGTTTTGCCCACAAGCCTTGCCCCGGTCATTTTTTGCAACAGCTCGACAGCCCTCTTTCTTGCCGGTAAAACGACCTGGGGGTCAACTCTCCTGGCAAACCGGTATGAAGATTCGGTCGCAACGGCCAGCCTGTTTGAACTCTGTTGGATCGTGCCCGGGTCAAACCAAGCGGATTCAAGCAAAAGAGAGGTTGTCGATTCCCCGATAGCCGAGTGGATTCCACCCAAGATCCCCGCTAGGGCTTCCGCCCGGGTGGAACTGGCGATCACCAGGTCGGATTCGATCAGCTCGTACTCCTTTCCATCCAACCCGGCAAACAGTTCTCCCCTCCGGGCATCCCTCACATGGATCTCGGGAGCACCCAACCGGTCGGCATCAAAAGCATGGAGGGGTTCACCCGTTTCAAGCAGGACATAATTGGTAATGTCGACGACGTTATTGATCGGTCTAAAACCGCTGGCTTTCAGGCGGGAGGCAAGCCAAAGGGGAGAAGGGCCAACATGAACATTCTCAAGCAGGCAACCGGAATAAAAAGGACACTTTTTTATGTTTTCTATGACTACCCGGAGGGTGTCTTGTCCCAGCGGCTCAAGACAGGGATGGACAAGAAATCCAGGCAATTTAAGCTTGCCCAATCCCAGGGCCGCCATCTCCCTGGCCATTCCTATGTAACTGAGGAGGTCGGGGCGATTGGGAGTGATTTCAAGATCAAGTAGGGCATCCCGAGGGAAAAGGGAAGGGAGCGGAGAGCCTACAACCGCTTCCCGCGGTAAAATCATTATCCCTTCTGCACTGTCCGAAAGGCCGAGTTCCTTTTCCGAACAGAGCATTCCATAAGAATGCTCTCCACGAATTTTCCTTTCCGCGATCTGGACGCCCCCGGGAAGCACGGCCCCGGGCAAAGCAAGAGCCACCTTGTCCCCGGTATCGAAGTTCTTGGCCCCGCAAACCACGTTTAATTTTTCCGTTCCCGTGAAAACTTCGCACAACCTCAGCCTGTCCGCGTTGGGATGGTTCCTCCAGGAAAGGATTTCCCCGACGACGATCTTCTGTTCGTCGATCCCTACCTCCTTGACTTCTTCCACTTCTACCCCACCCAAGGTCAGCTTTTCAACGATCGCAGAAAGAGGCTGTTCCAACTCGATGTAATCTTTAAGCCAGTTAAGGGATATTTTCATCGCTGTGTATTTTCTTATAAAACAACAAAGAGCCTATTTATTTCTCTACTCCATTCCCCTCGGTGCGCCTTATACCCCCCCGCTACCTGTCCCCCAGCGAACATGAGCTTTTTCTACCCCCAGGCCCGATTCCCGATGCCTAGAGCCAGCGATTCCAACGTGTAGCCGAAGGGAATACCCACCGTTGCCAGTCCCAAGCTCGGTCATTTCATCCATGCATCCATAAAAGGCTTAAACTTATTCTTCAATCCCTCAACTCTTTTTTTTCTTCACTCAAAAAAAAAGTTCTTTATCCAAAAAATCCAAGAAAAGCTTTATATCCATCCCCTTTGAATCCACCTTCTTCCTTAAGCCTTACACCAGATAGAAATTACTCATAATGCCTAAAAGAAAATTATAATATTTTTTTTTTGATTTTTTTTTTAATTTAAGCTAAATCCAAAAATCGAGTTAGAGAATCTTTCAGATTATTAAAATAATTAATAATATAAAGATAAAGAGGAGGATAAAACAGGTGAACAAGATCAAGAAATCGATTTGGAAAGCGATTGGCTGTGGCTTTCTTTGCGTGGGCCTTGGATTGGGTTTCTCATCACTGAAAGCCCAGGAGGTGGGTTCGTCTTCTCTCTCCGAGGGGGATGAAATAGCCGTGGGGAAGGACAGCGACGCGAAATACCAGGAAAGTAAAAAGGCGATGGAAAAAGCGGGAGGCGAGGCCAAGCGTATTGTGGGAGCGTGGTACATCGCGGGTGGAGCAGGAACGGCCTTTGTCGGGGCAAACGATGGTTTTGTTAACCCGGGTGGGCCGATCACGGTCAACACCAATTTCAGCACCGTCCTAGGGGTCCTGGGAGGCTACCATTGGCTGGATACCGAAACCCATCTTGCCTGGACGGTGGAAGCCGAAGGAGCCTACATCGGCACAGGCCATTACTTGAGCCTTCCCAACATGAACACGGCCCTTAACATCGGGGCCCTCATGGTCAACGGCACGGTCGGCTACCACATCGGCAATTTTGAACCCTATGTCGGTTTTGGGGTGGGTGCGGTCGTCGTCAACGCCGAGGTGGCGAGCGCCAACATAGGGACCAATTGGGCCTTTGCCTTTCAGCCGATAGCGGGTGTTCGTTATTTCATCACCGCCCATTGGCTTGCGGCTGCACAGTTTGAATGGATCTGGACGGATACCCTTTCCGGCTACAACATAGGCGCTACCCAGGTTACCATCGGCCATGCGATGATTCCTCTCGGGTTATTGGCCATAGGTTATGCTTTCTAGTCCAATCCCACTTTAGCCGACTTGAAAGGTATAATAAAGGGCATCCCTTAGGGGTTTTTCTTTTCCCATATAGACTGGTAACAAGGGATGCCCATCTTCTTAAATCTCTTTTCAAACAAGCTTTCGGGATAAGACCGGCTGGGAGCCTTGAGTTCAAAATGGGCGGACAAACTGAACAGTTTTTCCGCCCACAAGAAGTAATCCCGGCTGTCGGTAAGAAACCTGCACGTTCCCCCGGGCTTGAGGACCCGGGCCATGGATTGGATACTCTCCATGTTCAACGTCCTTCTTCTATGATGCCTCCTTTTCGGCCAAGGATCGGGAAAAAGAACGTGGATTTCCTCCACGGCGGAGTCCTTGCAATAATCCTTTAAAAATTCATCCCAAGAAAAATGAAGCACCTTGAGATTTTTCAGATCGAACTGCTGCGCCTTCCTGGCTATTTTCCGTACCCGGCTTATCTTTTTTTCCACCGCCAGAACACAGCTCCAGGGATTTTCCAGGGCATAGGCGAGGGCAAACGAACCTTCTCCCGCTCCCAAGTCAAGAACGAAAGGCCCCTCCCTGCCGAATAGAACCCTTGAATCTACCGGGCCTCCCTCCAGGCAGGAATTGACCAACCCCTCCTCGGGGACCCGGGGAAGGACGGCCGCTTTTGGTTGAGAGACTCTCAGCTTATCTTCCATGGTTTTTCAGCCCCTTGGCCTGAATCGATCCAAGCCCAATAGAACGGTGCGGTTTACACAGCCGGCTCCCTCGGCCATAGCTTATAATGGAAGGAGAAAAAATCAGATGTGCCGGCAGTCTTCTTCGTCCTTGGAATGGTATCCCCCCTCGATTCTTTGGATGTTGACAAGGTGTTTTTTGCTGTAAGCCTCGAAAAGGTCCTCTGGAGTCATTCCCAATAATTGGGCGGTGGAAATGAGAAAGTGCAGCAGGTCGACCACTTCCACGCGGGCGTTCTGCAGGTCTAACTTCTGGTATTTCGCCCACCACTTCCAGGGGATACAATCCACCAGTTCCGCCAGTTCCTGGCTAATCGCCCGGGTGTAGTTCAAAAGCCACTGCATCTTGGATTGTTGATCCATGCTCTTGGGATCGACGCCGATCTTAAGATTTAATTTTTCCTGCAGTTCAAATATGCGGTCTAGTTTGTCAGGGGAAAGGCTCATGGACTTATTGTGACAAATAAAGAAGGCTCAAAAAAGAGAAAAAAATCAATCTAAAAAATAGGCTTTTTCTTCGGGACTGGGCAGCCGGCAACTTTCCCTTTTCCCGAACAGCCGGTACCGGTTGTTGGCTACCAACCTATACAGGCGGTCTAAAAACGGACGGGGGAAGACCGAAAGGAAAGCGGCGATCCAACGCAACCCGGGCAGCCCTTTCAAGATCTCGATCAGGGCCCGCGATTCGATAAAAAACTCCCACCTTCCCTTTTGATTGCGGCAAAGAACGATCGAATCGGCCCTTTTCTCCTCCTCGCCCATGTAAGCCTTGAGATCTTCAAAGAACTTGCCCTGCCTTGAAGCAAAGAAAAAATGGTGCTCCTTGTCTTTGCTGAATACAAAAGAAACAAAAGCATTGCACAAAGAACAGATTCCATCGAAAAAGATGATTTGTTTCTCTTTTAGGTCTGGAGTAGAAAAATAAGGATCCACGAATGAACAATAGCCTAGGAGAAAAAAAATAAAACCCCTTAGATTATGGAGCCGTTAAAAGAAAAAGACCGGAACAAATATTTTCTTTTTCTTTTTTGTTTTTTAAGTTTTATTCTACCTCTTTTTCTCCCATGACCTTATTCAGCGTTGTGCTCCCCGTTTACAATGAAGAGAAAGTCATCCGGGAAGTCAGCCTGTGCATCTGCCGGTTTGCCCAAGAACACCCCAAGTACGAGTTCGTGTTTGTCAACGACGGATCTACCGATAATACCGGGACTTTACTCAAAAGGGCCTTAAAGGAATTCGGGTCCAAGCAGGTCCAACTCGTCGATTATAAAACCAATAAAGGGAAAGGTTTTGCCATCCGGGAGGGGTTCAAGCACACAACGGGAGAGCACTTCGGTTTTCTTGACGGTGATCTGGCTTATCCGCTCGACTATTTACCCCTGTTCGAAGAAAAGCTCCAGAGTTGTGACATCGCCATAGGCAGTCGGATTGCCGAAAAGAAGGGCAAAAGCTGGGATAGAAGCTTCAGGAGGAAGTTTCTTGGATTCTGTTTCAACAAGCTCGTCGGCTCTATCCTTGGTCTTCCCTACTCGGACACGCAAGCCGGGCTCAAGGCTTTTCGAAGGGATGTCGCCGAAAGACTTTTCAAAATGCAAAAAATTGAAGGATTTTCTTTCGACGTGGAATTAATTTTTTTGGCCAGAAAGCTCGGTTACAAAATCGTAGAAATTCCCGTTAAAGTCTCTCCCACCCATTCCTATAAACACTCTAAAATCAAGCTTGTAGGAGATTCCTTGCGCATGTTCAAGGAGCTGCTCCAGATCAAGCATTTCGAAACCACGGGGGAATATGACCGGCAAAATCTACCTGAACTTTGACCTGGAAGAGTTCGATATTCCTTGCGAATACGGCCAACCTATCAAGGAAGAAGAACAAATCGAGGTCACCAGCGAGGGATTGAAACGGCTCCTGGAGCTATTGCAAAAGAAAGGTCTCAAAGCGACCTTTTTTACCACCGCCTCTTTTGCTTTAAATAAAACGGCCCTTGCAAAAAATCTCTTGGAGCTTGGCCATGAAATCGCTTCCCATGGCCTGGATCACAAGCCCAAGGCCAAGGAGGAAGATCTTTTCCTTTCCAAGAAGATTCTTGAAGAAATCTCCTCCGTCCCGGTCTTGGGATACCGCAGTCCAAGATTTAGACCCGTCGATCCCCAGGCCCTCCTGTCCCACGGATACGCTTATAATTCCTCTATAAATCCTACATGGCTGCCGGGAAGGTACAACTACCTGCACTACCCGAGAAAAATTTTTTCTCACCAGGGCCTTGTCCAAGTCCCGATCTCCACTACGCCCATCGTTCGGCTCCCCCTCTGCTGGCTTAGTTTTAAAAACCTCCCTCCAAGCCTATTCAATCTCTTTTCCTGGATTACCCTCAAGGAAAAAGGTTATCTGAACATCTTTTTTCATCCCTGGGAATTTGCCCCAATCCAAAACTACGCTATGCCCAAGGCGGCAAAATCCCTGGATGGGAAAGCCCTCCTAAAAAGGCTCGAAGAGTATATCAACTGGCTTATGTCCCTGGAAGTCGCCTTTGCCAAGCTCGGCGAGGTCGTCGGGCCCGTGGGAAACAGCCCGACTCTCAAATGAAAGCCAAAGCGATGTTTTTAAAAGAGCCCGTTGTCGGCTATGCCCTGTGGGCGGTTCTCTTTACGGTTATCTCTCTTATGATCGCCCAGCATCCCTCGGATCGAACCGTCAGCTTGGCTTATATCCAAGCTGCCCAAAGGTTCTTACAAAAAGCTCCCTTGTACGAAAGGGAAGGCATCCATGGTTTTCTCTATTTTCCCCACTTTGCGATCTTTTTTTGCCCTTTTGTTTTCATGCCTCCCTTAGCCCGAGAAATCCTCTGGAGACTTTTTTCCCTTCTGCTTTTTGTCGGCTCCATTCGGAAAATCAGCTCTTCTTTTTTTCCCGGTCTCCAATCCAAGGCTTTTTTTTGCTTTTCTCTCCTCGTCATGGCCAGCTCCATGGCTTCGCTGAGAAACGGCCAAACCAACCTCGGCCTCGGCGCAGCCCTCATGCTCGGCTTTCTTTACTGCGGAGAAAAAAAGAACTTTAAAGCCGGCCTTTTTTTCTTCCTGGGCCTTATTCTTAAACCCATCGCCTTATTTCCTTTTTTCTGCGCCGCGCTGTTTTTCCCCTCCTTCAGGAAAGCTGCCCTGGCAACCCTCCTTTTCTTTTTTATCTTTCCCTTTTTTTTCTCCATGGACCGCCCCCGCTATGCCTACGAACAATACCTTTTATTCTTAAACCGCATGCTCAGCGTCTCCCAGCCCAATGAAGCCAATTTCGCCGATATCCAGGGATTGCTTTACCTTTTCCATCTCAAGCTTTCTCCCCTTCTCTCTCTTCTGACCAGGTCCCTGGGAGCCATAGGAACCCTTCTTGTCGTCAGATCCCTAGGAAATCTCCCAAGGGGATCTTCCCTTTTCCCTGCCCTTCTTTACAGCTTTTCCACGAGCTATCTCCTCCTTTTCAACCCCCGGACCGAGCTTAATTCTTACGTTATGCTTGGGCTATCGCTTGCTTTTTTCTCGCTTTACTTTGGATGGATCGAAAGGCAACCCAAGGCCAGCCTCCTCTTTATCTTTTTAACTCCCCTTTTGGGAATAGAAGCATTCGGAGGGAGTTGGGTCCGGATAGGGCTATGGCTCAAACCCCTTGTATGCCTCCTGTTTGAAAGTTTGTTGGTTTTCTTTTTATTCAACCGGAGATCCCCGGTCCGCTGCCCAATCAGGTCCGGATAGGCAATCCCCTCTCTTTCAAGTAGGATTTTAAAGCCGCAATATGGATTTCAGCCCTATGAAACACCCCCGCTGCAAGCACGGCATCGGCATGGGCATATTCCAGGGCCAAGGCAAAATCTTCCATCTTTCCTGCTCCGCCACTGGCAACCACGGGCACAGGCAAGCAATCGGCCAGCATCCTTATGAGCTTGAGATCATAACCTTCTTTTGTGCCATCGGCATCGATACTGTTTATAACGATCTCTCCGGCTCCCAGCTCAACCCCTTTCATCGCCCACTCCCTTACATCCCAAGGGGTTTCTTTCCTGCCCCCATGGCTGTAAACCCTCCAGGAATTTTCTCCGACCCTTTGGGCATCAATGGATAAAACAATACACTGCGAGCCGAACTTCTGGGCTCCCTCTTTAATGAGCAGGGGATTGGCCAAAGCCGCGGTATTCAAACTGACCTTGTCTGCACCCGCCCGCAAAACTTCCCGGATCTCCTCCACGGTTTTTATTCCGCCTCCAGCCGTAAGGGGAATAAAACAACTCCGGGCGACAGACCGCAAGATGCCAAGCAATGCTCCCCTGCCCTCGACGCTTGCGGTGATATCATAAAAAACGAGCTCATCGGCTCCTTCCTCGTTATACCTTAAGGCAAGAAGGGAGGGATCGCCAACGTCGGTCAACTGCCCCAGCTCGGCCTTGCCAAATTTTTTTCCCCTGGTTACCCTTCCCGCATGGACGTCAAGACAGGGAATAATTCTCTTGGCCAGCATAAGTATAAAAAGATGAACGTAAAAAAAGTAGGGGCAAATTGTCTCCTTCCAAAGGGCAAAAATCAACTATTTTTTGCCCAAGAGAATTTGCCTTAAGGCTTCGTAGAGCACGATGGATACACAGTTGGCCAAGTTGAGGCTGCGCACTTTCCCATTAAGGATGGGAATCGAATAAATAAAATGGGGACTGAAAGAAAGAATTCTCTGGGAAAGGCCTTTTGTTTCACGGCCAAAAACAAGCATGTCCCCGGGAGCAAAAGAAGCGGTAAAGTAAGGGGGATAAGTCCCGGTTTCAAAAAAAAGCAACCTTTTGCGGGGATTTGCAGCCGTGAAATGATCCCACCCTTCCCAGAGGAATAACCGGACTTCCTTCCAGTAGTCCAACCCGGCTCTCCGCAAGGCCGCATCTTCCAAAGAAAAACCCAGGGGTTTGACCAGGTGGAGTTCGCTAAATGTGGCCGCACAGATCCTTGCAATATTGCCCGTGTTTTGAGGAATTTGGGGAGCCACAAGAACGACTCCAAGACCCTGGTGTTCCATAGGCCACTCCAATTTCCCCGCGCCTTTTCCTTGTCCATTGGGCGCGGGGATTTGAACTTCTTTACCTCTTCTTTTTAACCTCTTTTTTCTCCATAACCCCTAATCCCTTTTTCAGCACTACCACGATCAAGCCAAAAAAGAGAGCATAAATGCCCATCCAAGGACTTAAGGGAACATGGCCCGGAGTGGACAGCCGTGCAACAAGATATCCAATCCAGAGCATCCCCCAAAAGGGAAGCAGCTCATGTTCTTCCTTCTGGCCGAGTTTTCTTGTCTTGAACAAGAGCAAGCTCGATAAACCGATGAAAAGACCATCGGCCGCCAGCAAAAGGAAATTCCTTTCCACCACCCTTTTGAGTATAAAAAGATGATCTGCACCCGCCCTAGACAAAATTTCATAAAAATAAGCGAGCAGGGCAGGGACAGCAATCCAACAGTAGACAAGGCAAAACAGCCTTGTCAGCGCAACGATACCAACCCAAGTTTTAACTCTTGGATAGCTTACCGTTTCAAACGTGGTTGGATAGTTCATAACACCTCCTTCTATTGATATTAATAATAGTCTTTATATTTAGCACATCTTAATAATGTGTCAAATGAATATATTTAAGATATGCTTATGTAATAAATGAATGCATAAATTATAGGAATTATTTATTTATGAATACTATTAATATTATTAATTATATAATGATCCTTGGAAATCTTTTTCTTTCCCGGGCACGATCGAAAAGCTAAAGCGAAGCCCAAAAGCTCTACTTAGGAGGGTTTACGGAGAGAAAGCTTGGAGAGTTTTAGCCTCTGCCCCTAAAGGCGACCTAAGGGCTTGCTTCCCTTGCAAGGGAAAATCGAACCGAGCTGCCCTGCCAAAACAACCGAATCCTGCTGCGATCGGACGGGAGCGGAACGGGGGATTGCTTGGACAAAAGGTTTTGCCAGCGGCAATGGGCAAATCGTTATTCCAAAAAAAAAAAGAAATTGACGGGTATGCCAATATAACCTAGGCTAGCAATTGCAACGGAAGCTTGCACAACGAAAGGAACTAGCCTCAATGACGACCGAAGGAAGCTGTCCATTTCACCACACCGCCGCAATCGGCGGGCTTAAGACCAACGAGGAGTGGTGGCCCAATCGACTCAATCTCAAGATTTTACGCCAAAACTCACCGCTATCGAACCCGATGGGCGCTGGGTTCAATTACGCCAAGGAATTCTGTAGCCTTGATTTGAGCGCTCTAAAAGAGGATCTGCGCAGGCTCATGACGGATTCCCAGCAATGGTGGCCGGCCGACTTCGGTCATTATGGACCGCTCTTTATCCGCATGGCTTGGCACAGTGCGGGCACCTACCGCGTGCATGACGGGAGGGGTGGGGCGGGAAGCGGACAGCAGCGATTTGCCCCGCTGAACAGTTGGCCCGACAACGTGCTCCTCGATAAGGCGCGACGGCTTCTCTGGCCGATCAAGCAAAAGTATGGGAGGAAGATCTCCTGGGCTGACCTGATCATTCTTGCCGGTAACGTGGCGCTCGAGTCGATGGGCCTCAAGACCTTTGGCTTTGGCGGCGGTCGTGTCGATTCCTGGGAACCCGATGAGTCGGTTTACTGGGGAGTCGAACAAAAGTGGCTTGAAGACAAGCGCTACTCCGGTAAACGCGACCTGGAACAACCCCTGGCCGCCGTCCAGATGGGCCTTATCTACGTCAATCCCGAAGGACCAAACGGCAACCCCGATCCCGTGGCGGCCGCGGTGGATATCCGGGAAACCTTCACCCGCATGGGGATGAACGACGCGGAGACCGTGGCCCTGATCGCCGGCGGCCATACATTCGGCAAGGCGCATGGTGCCGGCCCTGCTTCTTTTGTCGGTCCAGAACCGGAGGCAGCGGGCATTGCCGAGCAGGGACTGGGCTGGCGGAGCAGTTACCGTAGTGGCAAGGGAGCCGATGCGATCGGCAGCGGCTTGGAAGTGATCTGGACCAGGACCCCGACCCGGTGGAACAACGACTACTTTCAGTTCCTCTTCGAGTACGAGTGGGAGCCCACCAAGAGTCCAGCAGGGGCTTGGCAATGGGTAGCCAAGGACGCCCCCGAGATCGTGCCCGATCCGTTCGATCCGGCCAAAAAGCGCAAGCCCACCATGCTGACCACCGATCTCTCGCTTCGTTTTGACCCGGTTTACGAGAAGATCGCCCGGGCTTACTACGAGCAACCGGATCTGTTTGCCGATGCTTTCGCACGAGCTTGGTTTAAGCTCACCCACCGGGACATGGGCCCGCGCAGCCGCTACCTTGGCCCCGAGGTACCCAAAGAAGACCTGCTTTGGCAGGATCCGATTCCCCCGGTCGATCATCCACTGATCGAAACGGATGACATGAATTCGCTCAAGGCCAAGATCCTGGAATCGGGATTAACGGTCAGGGAACTGGTTTTTACCGCCTGGTCATCGGCCTCTACCTTCCGCGGGTCGGACAAGCGGGGTGGGGCCAACGGTGCCCGAATCCGGCTGAGCCCGCAGAAAGATTGGCCGGCAAACGAGCCCACCCAGCTCGCCAGGGTACTTGCGGTGCTCGAGCAGATCCAGAAAGAGTTCAACGCACGATCCCCCAAAAAGGTGTCGATGGCGGACCTGATCGTGCTCGGGGGTTGCGCCGGCGTAGAACAAGCGGCCAGAAACGGGGGACGCTCGGTGGTTGTACCCTTTATCCCGGGTCGTTCCGATGCCTTGGAAGAGCAGACTGACGTGGAGTCGTTCGCCTTCCTTGAACCTTGGGCCGATGGGTTTAGGAATTTCTACAAGAAAGGCTGTAGCGTGCCTCAAGAAGCGCTATTGGTCGACAAGGCACAGCTCTTGACGCTCACCGCACCGGAGATGACGGTGCTTGTTGGGGGCATGCGCGTCCTGGATGCCAACGTGGGAAGGAGCCGGCATGGGGTATTCACGGATCGACCGGGAGCGCTTACCAACGACTTTTTCGTCAACCTGCTCGACATGGACACCGAGTGGAAGCCCGTGGACGAACGCGAGGAACTCTTCGAGGGACGGGACCGGAAAACGGGAACACTCCTGTGGACCGCCACTCGAGTCGACTTGATTTTCGGTTCCAACTCCGAGCTGCGCGCGATCTCCGAGGTCTACGGCGCTGCCGATGCGCAGGATAAGTTCGTGAAAGACTTCATCTCCGCCTGGAACAAGGTAATGAACCTCGACCGCTTCGACCTGGCCCCGGCATGAAGACGATCCCGGCAAGCGCTAGAACTTTACCCTCAGCCGTTCCGCAAGACTTACCCACTGCTGCTCAAACAGGAACAAAGCTGACAGACTTACTCGTCGAGGCCGGATGCGCCCGGCACGTGCAGGTTAGGCCAGAGCCTTCCTCTCCGCAGGCCTGCCTTCCGCCGGAACTGGCCGTAGAGCCGTTCAAGACGGCCAACACGAAGTAAAATGTACAAGAAAGATTGAAAAAGATTAAATAATTAATCAACTGTTCAAGCCCTGCGATGTTGTTTTTTTCTAGCTTTCCTGATCCGGGGGATAATCAACGGCTAATAGATACAGTCCCCAAGGGGGAGCAGCAGCAAAGGCCTCTATTCTTTTTTGATTTTCAAAAATTTTTTTAAGTTCTTGCCGGCTCAACCGTCCTAGTCCCACTTTCACTAACGCCCCGACCATGTTGCGGACCATGCGGTAAAGAAAACCGTCGGCTTTAACGTTAAAGAAAACAAGACTGCCTTGCTCAAGGAAAAAACAATCCAACACCGTCCTTACCGGGTTTTTGACCGGCATTCCGGGGTTACTGACAAAAGCGGCAAAATTATGCTTGCCCAAGAAGAGCCGAGCGGCTTCATTCATCATTTCCACGTCCATGGCCCGGGGTATATGCCAGGCCCTGCCGAGATAAAAAGGATCCATGACCGGGTCGTTCCAGAGAAGATACTGGTAAGTCTTGGAAACCGCATCGAACCGAGCGCTGAACTCCCTGGGGACAATCCGGGCATCCCAAACCCGGACCGTGTCGGGCAAATGATAATTGAGGGCTCGCTTGAGTACTTCGGGTTCTAACTTTCTTGGGGCGGCAAAGGAAGCCACTTGTCCCTTGGCATGGACACCCGCGTCGGTCCGCCCGGCCCCTTCAACGGGAATCGGCTCTTCCCATATTTTGGCAACCGCTTCCTCAAGGGCGCGCTGGACGGTAGGCAGCTCTCCCTGTCTTTGCCAACCATGGAAACCGCTGCCGCAATAAGAAAGAGTAAGCTTGTAGCCCACAACAGCTAAGTTCAATGAGGCCGACCCAGTAGATAAGAAAACCCGATCAATCCTCCCAATTCATTCACTCCAATATTCCTACTGGCCATGTCCGCATTAGACATGTGGTGAAACAAAAGCTCGAAGTTAAACGACCAATGGCTGTCCAACATGTAGCGGCAACCCGCGCCAAGTTGAGGGGTAAACTCTATGGCCTGCCCCACCATCGATTGGGTTTTAACCGTATAGGCATCGGTAAAGACAAACCCCAGTCCTCCCTCGATAAAGGGAATAAAGCGGCTGTCCGGCTGAACGAAGTTGTACCTGATCATAACTTGCGGTCCTACGACGGTGCTTCCAAAGCCCTTAATGATGGCACTGGCATAAAGAGCAACAAGCAACTCTAGATTGCCCCGCAGGATTCCCCCTTTATCCGGGGTCGTCAACATCCACCCCCAGTAAGTCATGGTAGGAATTTCATCAAAAGTATACCTCCCGTTTCCCGAACCCATCGAAAAAAGACCGCCCGCCATGAACATAATTTCGTTGGCCCCTTCCTTAAAAAGGGCGACCTCGGGAATTTCCTCGGTTTTAAGGGATGAAGGGGATTGCTCGGTTTGCGCACTGTAGGCAGACTCCGCTCCAGGATTAGCCCTTGCAAAGGCGGGCCACAGGATCGCCAAGCTCAAAAGAAAACAAAACACAAAACGCATTTTTTTTCTCTTATCAAGATGTTAAACAGCACTTCCCGCTCTTTTTCCCTTCAAGGGAAGAACATCCAAGTAAGACTGCAGTATAACCGCTGCGGCATAGCTGTCGATCTTTTTTTTCTTTTCCCTGCCATTGCAACCGCATTGAGTCAATAACCGGTCTGCCAACTTCGTCGTCAGCCTCTCGTCATGAAATTCCACAGGTATAGGGATCCACTGCTTAAGCTTCAACACGAACTGCCTTACTTTTTCGGCGGCAGGCCCATAGGAACCATCCATGTTCCTTGGCAACCCCACGATAAGAAGGCTCACCTCGTAGTTTACGATGATCTCCTTGAGCTTTCCAATAAACTTCACGTAGGGTTCTGCAGGCAACGGATCGAGAGGAATGGCAATCGAAAAGCTCTCGTCGTTGACCGCAAGCCCAATATGCTTATTACCGTAATCCAAGGACAAAATAGCCATCGCTTCAGTTTCGCTGGTTAGACTTTTTTTGCTCTTAATGAATACTTTTTGCAAGAGAAAAAGCAAAATCTTTGAATCTTTCCACCGTGCTTTTTCCCTCGGCGATCCTCGCCACTTCCCCTACCAAGGCACTACCCACGACAACCCCATCGGCATAAGAAGAAATGGCCCTGGCCTGCTCCGGGGTCGATACCCCAAAACCTACACAAAGGGGGACCCGTTTATAGGGTTCAACGGACTTGACCAGTTCATAGGCCTCTTTTGATATTTCCTTTTGGGGACCGGTAATGCCGTAACGGGAAACACAGTAAAGAAAGCCCCGGCTTCTGCCCGCTATGTACCTTCTCCTTTCCGGGGAAGTTGAAGGAGTAACAAGCAATACCCGGTCAAGCTTTTCCTCTAAAACCTCCACCCCTTCAAGGACTTCCTCGGGGGGGAGATCGACGATCAGCACCCCATCGGCCCCACTTTCAACGGCTTTCTGGGCAAACCGCTCGATCCCGTATCGAAAAATCGGGTTAAGATAAGAAAAAAGGACAACCGGGATAGCGGATCTTTGCCGAATCTGAGAGAGCAAGGAAAAAACCTCTTCCATATTTATTCCCCCCTTCAAAGCCCGGATAGCCGATTGTTGGATTATGGGACCATCGGCCAAGGGATCAGAAAAAGGAATGCCCACTTCCAACAGGTCCGCCCCGCTTTCATCCAAGGCTTCCACAAGATCAAGGAAAAGCTCTGGAGAAGGATCTCCCGCCATCAAAAAAGGAATGAAGGCCTTTTGGGAATTCCGGCTCAACTCTGAAAAAGTTCCTGCAATCCTTCCCTTCGTGATACTGTTCATAGAAGAAAAACTTACCAGCAATCGGGCCAAAAAAAAGAGCATTGTTAAGAAAGCAAGGCCAGCTTTTTTTCCCTTCCCTATACAAACAAGGCTTTTCACCAAGTCCTATTCTCCGGCTGGGGCCAGAAAAAAGGCTCTCTTTAATTTTCAAGGACCAAGGAAGCTGTGCCATGGCCGGGGCAACCGAGGACTTCAATGTCCGGGCAGGTCCCAAGCCAACTTGCCTTTTTTTATTCCTTAAACGGGCTTAAAAATACGGCTTGGGCCAAGCCTTGACCGACCGGGAAAAAGCCGACCCCATTTTACCCCAAAGGAAAATAAGAAGAAAAAAAACAAACAAAATGAAAAAAAAATGTAACCTCCATCTTGCTCCCTCCTCAAAGTTATCTAGAATTATCAAAACATGGATTTAAAAAGATTCGATCGAAAACAGGCTTTGACCCCACCCTTGTGGATTCCCCAGAGAGAAAGGTCGAGCTGTGGAGTGGGATTCGTAGCCGACATCCAGGCCAACAGCAGCCACTCTATTTTAGAAAGCGCCTTGAGTTGCGTCTGTGCCCTTTCCCACAGGGGTGCTATCGATGCGGACATGAAAACGGGCGATGGGGCCGGGATCATGACAAGGATTCCCTACGATATCTTTCGGCCCGAGATCGAAAAGTCAGGGCACCATCTTTTTAAAAACGAAGACCTGGCCATCGGGTTTTGCTTTTTGCCCGCCGAGGATCTCTACGCCCAAGCCCACTGCAAAAAAATCATCGAACAGACGGTCCAGGAACAGGGAATCTTCATCCTGGGTTGGCGCACCGTTCCCGTTCACAGGGATGCCCTCGGGGATAAAGCGCAAAGAACTTGTCCGCAGATCGAACAATTACTTTTGGCCAAGCCCCTCGACCGGCCGCTCGACTCTTTTGGTTTTGAACAACTGCTTTTCCTTTGCCGGAAAAAAATTGAAAATAAAATAGCCCAAGAAAACATCAAGGATTTTTACATCCCCTCCTTTTCCTGTCGAACCATTGTTTACAAGGGACTTTTCGTTTCCCCCCAGCTCCAAAAGTTCTACGCGGACCTAAAAGATCCCCTTTACAAGACCCCTTTTGCGATCTACCACCAAAGATACAGCACCAATACTTTCCCCTCCTGGTTTCTTGCCCAACCCTTTAGGCTCCTCGCCCACAACGGCGAGATCAATACCATCCAGGGCAACCGCAGCTGGACCAGGGCAAAAGAAAGAGCCCTTGAAATGGCCGAGCCCTGGGGAAAAGAAATAGAAAACCTCCTGCCTATCATCGATCCGGCTTCCAGCGACTCGGCAAGCCTAGACAACGTGCTCGAGTTTCTTCACCTTTCCGGCAGGGACATCCTGGAAACCCTCCTCATGATGGTTCCCGCCGCCTGGCAGGCTGAAAAGCATATTTCTGAAGAGCTCAAAAGCTTTTATCTCTACCACGAACTTTTTTCCGAGCCCTGGGACGGTCCCGCCGCCTTGGTATTCAGCGATGGAAGGATCGTCGGGGCTTGCCTTGACCGAAACGGGCTGCGCCCCGCCCGCTACAGGATCACCGCCGATGGCCTCTTTATCCTCGGTTCGGAAGCCGGGATCGGGAAAACCGACGACAGGTCCGTCATAGAAAAGGGAAGATTGGGTCCCGGGGAAATCATCGCGGTAGATATCGAGGCAAAGAAGATCCTCAGGGACAAGGAGATCAAGGCCCAGCTGAGCTTGCGCCATCCCTACAATACTTTTCTAAAGCGCTGCCACAAAAAAATAAGGAAAAAAATCTCCTTTTCCCATGGCTTCAAGGACAACCCCGAGGAGCTCAACCGGCAGCTTTTGTGTTTTGGCTACGATGAAGAAGAGATCCAGTATGTCCTTAAACCGATGGTCCTAAAGGCCGAGGAAGCCATAGGCTCCATGGGTGACGATGCCCCCCTAGCCATTCTTTCAGACAAACCGAAGCTCCTCTACTGGTACTTTAGGCAGCTTTTTGCCCAGGTTACCAACCCCCCCATCGATCCCATTCGTGAAAAACTGGTCATGTCCCTGGAAAGCTGGTGCGGCCGCTTTCCCCCGTGGATTTCCTCGGATCCGATCGACTACGAAGTCCTTCGGCTCAGTTCTCCTGTTCTCTTCGATTCGGACATCGAAGAGTTAAGGTCCAGACCGGAGCCTTCGCTCCAATCCAGGACCATCCGGTGCCTTTTCCCCACTGAAGGCCAAGAAGAAGCCTTCTTGGCTCGGCTATGGGAAATCAAAAAAGAAGCCGAAGAGGCGGCCGACGAAGGGATATCGATTCTCATTTTGTCGGATAAAGGGGTAAGCCCCGAGCTTGCTCCCTTGCCCATGCTTCTTGTCGTTGGGGCGGTACACCACCACTTGATTCGAGTGGGCAAAAGGACAAAACTCTCCTTGATCTGTGAAACGGCCGAGTGCCGGGACGTCCACCATTTCGCCTGCCTGATCGGTTACGGGGCGACCGCCGTCAACCCCTACCTTTGCCTGGAACTTTTTTGTCACCTTCACCAAGGGGGAGATTTTGGGAACTTGACCCAGGAAGAGATGGCCCAAAATTACAAGGCGGCGGTAGAAAAAGGACTGCTCAAGATCTTGTCGAAAATGGGAATCTCGACCCTTTCGAGTTACCACGGCAGCCAACTTTTCGAAGCTCTCGGCATCGGGGAAGAAGTGGTAAGGGACTGTTTTGAAAACACCCCCACGCGCATTGGCGGGTTAAACTACAGGCAGATCGCCAAGGAAACCCTCCAAAGGCACCAACTGGGCTTTGGCGGCAACCTCCAGAAGCTCGTGGACATGGGCTATTACCGTTACAAAAGAGAAGGGGAAAGGCATGCCCTGACCCCTCCTGCCATCAACTCCCTTCACCTTTTCGTCGGTTTAAAGGGGAAAACCAAGGGTGGACAAATCGACGATTACAGGAAGTTTGCCGAGGCGATCAACCGCCATGGCCCCTTGTCCATCCGTGACTGCTTGACCTTTCGCCCGCAAACCCCCATTCCCCTTGAAGAGGTGGAGCAAGTCGAAGAAATAAGGAAAAGGTTTACCACAGCGGCCATGTCTTATGGGGCTTTATCTCCCGAAGCCCACGAAACGCTTTCCATTGCCATGAACAGGATCGGGGGCAAGTCGAACACGGGAGAAGGAGGAGAAGATCCGGAAAGGTATAGCCCGATGCTCAACGGCGATTCCAAGAATAGCCTTATCAAGCAGGTGGCTTCCGGCCGCTTCGGGGTTACCGCCGAGTATCTTTCCAACGCCGCCGAGATCGAGATCAAGATGGCCCAAGGTTCCAAGCCGGGTGAAGGTGGACAAATTCCCGGCTTTAAAGTCGATGCGGTCATCGCCCGCCTCAGGAGGAGCACCCCGGGCTTCCCCCTCATTTCTCCCCCGCCCCACCACGACATTTACAGTATCGAAGACCTCTCCCAGCTCATTTATGACCTTAAGCAGGCTAACCCCAGGGCCAAGATTTGCGTCAAGCTCGTCTCGGAAGCCGGCGTAGGGACGATCGCCGCGGGTGTAGCCAAGGCTCATGCCGACATCATTCTCATCAGCGGTTGTGAAGGCGGAACGGGGGCTTCTCCCATTTCTTCCATCAAGTATGCGGGAACTCCCTGGGAGCTCGGAGTAGCCGAAACCCAGCAAGTGCTCATGCTCAACGGGCTGAGAAGCAGGGTAACGCTCAGGACCGACGGGGGGTTGCGCACCGGCCGGGACATCGTGATAGCGGCAATCCTGGGGGCCGAGGAATACAATTTCGGCACCATGGCCCTCATCGCCATGGGCTGTGTCTACGTTCGCCACTGCCACCTGAACACCTGCCCGACGGGGATCGCCACCCAGGATCCGAAACTAAGGAGTCGGTTCAAGGGTACTCCTGAAGCCGTCATCGCTTATCTGAACGCGGTTGCCCAAGAAGTCAGGGAAATCTTGGCTAGCCTTGGGGCCCGTTCTTTAAACGAGATCATCGGCAGGACCGAACTGCTCGAACAAAGAACTTTCCCCCACCATCCCAAGGCCAATCTTTTAGACCTGCGTTCCCTTTTTTGGAAACCCGAGGGAATGGAAACCGAGCCCCGTTACCACACCTGGGAAAGGAACGATTTCCAGGGGGACCGACCCCTTGATGAAATCATCCTCCAGCAAGCCAAGTCCGCCATTCGAACCCGCAAACCGGTTTCCATCCACCACAAGGTTAAAAATACCAATAGGAGTATCGGCACCCAGCTTTCGGGGACCATTGCTTATCTCTACGGGGACAACGGGCTTCCCGAAGGGACGATCAGCCTTCAACTTTCGGGTTGTGCCGGTCAAAGCCTCGGAGCTTTCCTGGTCAACGGGGTAAACATCTGCCTTGAAGGAGAAGCCAACGATTACGTGGGCAAAGGGATGTGCGGGGGAGAAATCGTCCTTAAAGCCCCTCCCGATGTTCCCTATAAACCCGAGGAAAACGTGATTTGCGGCAACACCGTCCTTTATGGAGCCACCGGCGGTAGGTTTTACGGTTGTGGAAAAGCCGGGGAGAGGTTTGCCGTGAGGAACAGCGGGGCGGTCGCCGTCATCGAGGGAATCGGCGATCACGGCTGCGAATACATGACGAGGGGCAAAGTGGTCGTGCTGGGTAAAACCGGAAAAAATTTTGCCGCGGGAATGTCGGGAGGTATCGCCTACGTGTACGACGAGGAAGGGAATTTTCCGGACTGTTGCAACATGCAGATGGTGAGGTTGGAAAGATTCTCGGAAAGCGACGAAGACAAGGATTTACAACAGATCCTTTATTACCACCTGGAAAAAACGGGCAGCAGCACGGCAAAGAAGATCCTCGAGAATTGGAAAGAAAGAAAACAGTTCTTTTGGAAAGTCATTCCCTTGGAACCTCCCAAGCCCAAGCCCAAGGAAACTCTGGGCAAGGAACGTTTCCAGGAAGTCAAAGCCTAAAAGGTTGTTCTGGGCCTTGCAGATCCAACCTTAAGCCCTCAAGACAAATCGATCCCTACTGGGGATTTTGCGGGGAAGAAGATTCAGCCTTGGCCGGTTCTTTTTTCTCTTCTTGGGAAGGGCTAGCCAAGGGTTCCTTTGGAGGAGGCCTGTAGCCCTTGGGGGGGATGATCAATTCTTGGCCGGGCTTTAAACGGTCGTCTTTTAACTCGTTTATGGCCATTAAGGCTTCCACCGTTACCTTGTATTTCCTGGAAATTTTCCAGAGGCTATCCCCTTTCTTGACGATGTACTTGAGTTCCGTAGGCTTCTTGGCCGGGGAGCTATCCGCGGACTTTGGCTGGGAAGAAGCGCTGTCTTCTCCATGAAGCCGAGGAACAAAAAGAGGGGAAGAAAACACCAAGATCAGTATAAAGGCGATGAAGGGCATGCTTTCATCATAGCTTCCCCAGGTTATTTTAAAAGCAGAAAAAAAGATTTTTTTCCTTGTTTTTCTTTTTCTTCTTTTTCTTTTTCTGCTTCTCTTGCATGACCCGGGTCCAAGGGCCGTCAAGAAAGCTATCCCTTCCCCTTGTTCCAAGACCCCGCAAGCCTCCTCTCCTTCTCCCTGCACCGCAAGGTAAAACTGGAACGGCACTTATCTCCAAGGCATTGACTCAAGCTCAACAACTCATCCCCGCTGACCAAGTTACCGAAGCTAAAATGATTTTTTTCCATTTTTCTATTTTTGATGAAAATTCATTTTTATGGAAGAAAAAGGAAAAGGGCACGGCTCCCTTGAGAGGGTAAAGGATGCCCAGGTCAAAGCCCCATGCAAGGCCGAAAAGGAATCCAACATGAAACCCACAAACTTGCAATTAAATCTTCTTTGGCGAGAGCAACTATTATCTTAAGCTTATTCATGGCTCAATCACCAAGACGCGCCAAGAGCCATAATGGAATCCAGGGGGCAAAAATAATCCCCCGCAGCCGATCTCTCCTCTTGAAAACCTGGAAAATTTATGCTTGAATAGTTCAAGTGATCCATGAAGTATCCGGGTAGCGAAAGTGAGCAAAGAAAAAATCATTGAGGCGGCCGAAGAGCTCCTCGCCGCAGGCAAGGAAGTGACGCTTGAAGCCGTTTGGCAAAAAACCGGCGGAAGTTACACCACGATAAGCATAGTGTTGGATGAATGGAAAGCCAAGAAAGATCACGAACGGGACCAAATGGAAAAGGCTAGGTGGTCCAAAATAACCGAAAAGATTAAGTCTTGTAACGACGTGGATGAAGCTCTGGATCTTTTTCAAACAAATTTTGGGGACGTTGACGATATTTCTCCTAATAGCAGTGACGAAGCTTTCTACCACAAAGACAAAGAAAAGGCCCTAAGAGAAAGCGCAGAGTGGCTGGTTGCAAGAGATCCAGTTAAAACCATCTCCATGATTTGCAACATCTTAGACTCTGTCCTTGAACGCAAATACAATTTTCCCGAAGATTATTCTTTGGAATGGCTTAGTGAGTGGATTCCAGATTGGACTCCAGATCTCATCCAGTTGCCGCAGCAAAAAGCAAAGTTACGAGAACTGGTTTTAGTTCAAGCTCTTTACTTGGTTTCCCTTAAAGCCATTAGGGAAAAACTTATTTCCCCTTCCCAAGTATTCTCTATTCTTCAATCTCAACGATGGAGGGTGTTCAAAAGAATTGAACTCAAACTATGCTCTGAGTGCGAAGATTATGAACTCAGAAAAAAAGCGATTTTAGATAAGAAAAATTTTTTTGACTGCTTTCCCGAAAACAGCAATCCCGAAAAATGCCTTTTGCCGGAATACAGAGACCTTCTAAAAGAAAATTTTAAAAATCTCGAAGAAGGTGAGAAGGAAAAAATTCGATTCTGGATGGAAGAGTGGCCCAGGACTGAGCAAGCAATGCAGATGCAAAATTTTCAAAATTTCCGGAAAAAGTGGAAACAGGATCTGGACCGGTGCCAATTGTTTAAGCTCATCGGTGACAAAAAAGCAACTTATAAAAAAGAAAAAAAACTTATTGAGTGTCTTTTTGTTAAAATGCTTCTTGAGGCAAAAAATATAGATCCAGAGATCGAACTACGCTGGGACCCGAAGGGAGAAGAAAAAAAACCTGATGTTACGTTTGAAATAAACGGCCGCCGAGTATGGGTAGAAGTGACCGAGCTATACCCAGACGAGGGAGATCGTGGGAGCCCTGCAAGAAAAGAGGCCGAAACTAGCCTTGCAGCATGGAGCCAGCCTGCTTGGATAGCCACAAATTGGGAGAAGACCCTGCAAGAGGGGGTTAAAGAGAAAATATGCAAGGGTAAAGAGTATTTAATTGATCCGCAAGACGATCTTTGGCTTTTGGTTGTCACATCCATACCACAAATTGAAAAATTGAAGGCTACTATGGTTGCCCTTCACTCCCTGGATCAAGTCAAGCTTTCGGTAGATGATCTGCTGAACGATCCCCGGAGTGATAACCGCTTCGATGAGTTCTACTTCTTTCCAATCGTAAATATCGGTAACGACAATCGACTCTATTCATGGAGCCGAGGCGAGGGGTGGAAGGAACTGCGGGTACAGGTATGGAACGATTTTTTCTCTTAAACTGTGCTGGCCTTGGAAAGAAAGAGGCATAAGGTTGGTTTGCCATCCCTCTTGACCTAGAATCACCACCGGGAACCAACCATTCCACGCTGGCACACTCTGCTCCATCTTTCTAGAATTACGCACGCGAAAGCGAATGAAATTAATTAAAGCAAGTGAATGCTGAAAAGTATCAAATTACGTAAGTAAGTATTCAAGTATGTACAACCGTAGAGTGGCCTGCCCGGAAAAGCATAAAAAGTCAAAATCTGAAAACTATGCTGCTGTCCATCAATCTTCGTTTTCAACTGGAACCTTCCCTTTAATTATCTCCCGGCTCTTGTCTTGGGATATCGCTTCTTTCGTTCCATCAACGATGTCCATGCCTTTCAACGATGAGAAAACGTCAATTTTCCACCAGCTCCTCCTTTTGAAGTTCGGCCATAAGTTGCTTGCTCTGTGTTAAGGCAAAAGTGTTTAACTTTCTTACTTCTGTTACCTAATCGGTAAGTAACAGTATTGAGCAAGGATCAAGCAACGATTCCAAAAAGTGTTTGTGAAGAACTTGAGATTAGCCCGGAGGATGATCTGGAATTCGTGGTAGAGGGCGATTTGTTGAAGAGGAGTCCGTGTCGGAGTTTCGGATTGGCCGAATTTCTGTGCTCCCTCCGGGGAAGCCGTGTACCCTTTTGGGTGAAGGAGGAGGGAGCCAAAAGCTTGGTTGAAAGAAAATCTAGAATTTTCTTTTGAAGACCACCGTAATACTCCGGGTGGGCACAAGCATATTGGTAAATCTTGCATAAGGGCACTAGAGAAGTTATGTAAGCATGTTGAATCCCAAGTCGAGTCGGCCAAGGCCAGTTGGCAATAGCTGGCCGTTCCTCCTTGCACTCAGCTGAGGCAACCCCTGTCTTACAAGGGGTGATGGTCAGACATGGAAAGTGGGGAGGATTACCTTGTCGTCGTGCTCAGCCTATGGGAGTGGGACATCTGGGACGAGACTTGGGCCTTTCGAGTCCTCTAGTAGCTGGCCTTCTTGAATGCCGACTTAGACGATGCTCACCTGCCCCCCCCAGGGCACAAATCAAAATGAGAAGGGTAGAGGGCTTTGGCAGGAATTTCGCCACCCTGTCAGTTCACTGGAAGGAGCCATAGGCTAGGACTTGCCCTCGATGGATGAATACTTCGCATAATGGCTGCCTCTGTTCTACCATGGGGATCCCTTAGAACTTAGAAACAGGGAAGGTAACATCGATCCATGCCTTAGAACGCATCTTGAAAATAGTCTCTGGATCGCTCATTACACCCAATCTTTTCATTTTGAAAGGAGAGATGTAGGAGCATGATGTTTTTCCGCAAAAGCATAAGTACAAGGGCAAGGTTTCAACCTCCTCGATGGAGGTAGGGGCGGACCCTTTTTGAGCTTGTGCCCGCTGGTGAGATATAGTTCCCTAATGAGGCAGGAATCCCTTCCCTTTGGCAAGATAGGAGACCACTCGAAGAAGTAGAAACATTGAAAAATACAACGCTTCCAATTCTTCTAGGGAGTGATTACTCAGCAAGGATAATGCCTTTTTTTTGTGTTGCTGGCTTGCTGCACGATCCACTTCTCTCTTGGCGTTCTTTTTTTGAGAACATTACAGTGAATATAAGTACCCATATAACAGGTCAAGATCGGGATATATAAATGGTTATACCGAAAAAAATAATGTATTCCTTGCTAGTTAACTAGATTAATGATAGGTTCAAGCAGTCATGAAAAAGGGAGAAGAAGCGATTTCATTCCTCAAGAGAAAGATAGCAGAAGCGAACAAGGGGATCCAGTTGTGGATTTTTGACCGTCGGGATCAAGGTAGGGAAATAGTAATTCCAAAACCCATTGCCGAAGAACTGGTGACGGCAGGAAGGCAACAAAAATTTGAATTTTTACAGGTCTTGATTCGTATGTGCAACGACGACAGTAATGTTATTAGGAACTCGAACGTGTTCATTCTCTTGGATGGAGGCATTAGCGATGTGAAAAAATACCCAGAACCCCAAATTGGTCAACTTGTTCTACTGGATTTCCAGCTGCCAATATTCTCGGAAAAAGCTCCTATGCGGATTCTAAGATATGTAACACGCAGCGACATTATAAATTTTATAAAAGATTGGGATATTATGCTCGTACACTTCGTAAACACCGTTGAACTTGTACCATTAAAACTGGGTACGCAGATCCCCATCGTGGGAGAACAAAGCGATTGGAATATTACATTACCACTGGGCTATCCTGCCTTAGTAAGGGAATTTACTGGTCTTTTTAGTGGCTATCATTCCCATCGTGATGCACAAGTTGTTCTCAAAGAAGCTTACCTGCCATTGTAGTCATGAAATGATCCTGGAATATATAGATTTCTTTATCCCTCTTATTCCAAGCAATTGGCATCAGCAGTGATTGGTCATATCTTGTAATGATGAGGTTATGACCTTGGCTCTTTTTTTTCGGAAAACTGCGATATCATTATTTCTTCTTATAGTGAGGATGAATGGTTCTATTATAGTCCTTAAATAGAAGACTTATGGCGATAGTTTTAAAAGTATCAGTTAATTTCCATTCTTTGCAACGCATTTGACACTTTCAACAAAATAGTCAAGAAGATTTTTTTCTGGAGATATTTCTTACTCTTAGTCACATAAGCATTGAAACCCAAAGCTCATGGACTTCTTAAATCTATTTTGTAGCTAAGAGCAGCTTTATCAAAACTTCTTTTTCTTGCTTACTTCAACTCTATTTCGTTGAACTTTCTTTTCTTTTCTCAGTTTGCTTAATTCTGCATTCCAATGGATAAAATGTATATGAAATAATCAAGCTCAATCAAGTTCGAGCTTAGTAATCCTGGATTTAAAAGAAAGATGGTTTTGAATAAAGAAAAATTCTATACTGTTTTCTAGAACCAGATCCCCAATAGATAAACTTATCTGAAGAAAACTTTAAAAGCTTAATGAAAGGGACTCAACCTAATCCTTAGCAGGTGAGATAAATAAGCAACATTGGTAAAAAATATGGCTCAATTATCCTTTTCAAGATATTCAAAGCTATAACTGCCTCATGTTGCCCGATCGGTATTCTGCAATAGCTTTTCGGATAGTAGTGGCCACATCATGGGGATGATTCCAGATCCAAATGATCTCCTCGTCGGTTAAGTAGTTAATTCCCGCTTTTTGTAAGAGCTCTTTGATTTCTTCAAGGCTCAAATTTATTAAATTATTTTGTATGTTTTTAATAAAGGGTTTCATGTTTCTAAAAATACGATATATTTTCTGTTGTGCAAAAAAAAATGGTTTTTAAACCTATTCTGCTGATCCTCCGAAAAAGTCCTTTCCCACATTTATAATTCCCCCTTTTTTCCTTTATCATAATCATAGATGCTTCATGATCCTTGTTAAACCCGGTTATAAAATTAGACGAATGTCACTCATCTACAAAGTGATTCTGGTGCCACACTTACCGCGGAACCATAATATAGTACAAAATGATTAGAGTTTGCAAAAACTCACTCGGCAGAAGTTAATACATGAAAAAGAAATTATGTAGAACAGGTTTAGGCAAGAAAAGAAATGACGCTCCCAATCCGCTGAAGGGATTCGGAGTGTTACTTATACTTCCCCTGTTTTACTCTCCCAAAGGCTCCACCTTCCAATCCACTGATCACCCATCGTCCTTTAAGGTTTCGCCTTCAGCTATTTTATCCTCTTCGAACTTTTCAGACTGCTTTCGCTCCTCAAAGCCCTTCGCTCTATTCACCTACCCATCTTTTTCAGTTATAATTAGGCGGCTCCAGCTACTTTGCGGTTATACGCCTCCCCTCTTTAATGTTTACGCATTCGTCCACCCCTCAAGAATGTCCCTATCAAGAACATAATCGAAAAAGAAACGGAGAAAGTATCCCCATAAAAAGAATGCCCTGAGGCCTGTTCTATAAAGCGATCTTCACATGCGGCCTCAGTACCCTGCATATTTTACACATGATTGACCGCCAAGGAGACATTTTCTTAGTTATACAAACAAAATCAGCCAAGGTAAAGGAGGATCGGCTTAGCTGTTAACATATTTTTGAAAAAATTTGTGCAAGCTCAATTATTTTGTCCATTGTTTCAAGACAACAGATCTTGCAAATACGATTATAAGGTATTATAATATGTAGTCGTTTTGCGATCTATTTTTCATTTCTTCAAGTTTACTGTTTCGTCGTTTCTCATCATCCCTCAGACTATTTTGGTGGGTGTCTTGACATCTCTGTTTCCGATGTAAAATTCTTAAAATGCCTAAAATAAAACTATTATTGATTGGAATTACCATTATATATATGTCGCCTTTTGCCGCCTAATATGGATAAAAAATCTGGCTTTATACAGTTTCAAAAAAAATTACACAAATAGTTCTTCTATAACGCCAGCCGGCCACTGATCTCGTTCATCTGTCATCTGCTTCCAGAGTTTCCATGCTTTTTCCTTTGCTTGCTTTCCCGCATCGGTATTGGGGAAAAACATATCGAAGCGGTGGAAGAGATCATACTGCGGTACCGGAACTAAAACACTGCGCATCGGTTCATTCATGCGCAACATTTCATTCACAATGTACGTAATTCCTTGTGCAACCCTGACAATTTGGCGCTGTGCCTGTTTAACAGTCTCTTGATCTAATTTAAATTCGTCATAATTCTTAGGTTTTTTAGTTGGATCATTAGTTGGATCTGCCAAATGAGCGATGAACTTATTGGTCCATTCCCTTGTTTTTTTAATTTCCTCGGTGTCTAACCATTCATCCAACCTCTTGATAACCCGTTCAGGCTCACAGCCACTAGGAGAAATTTTCGTCAGCAGGTTCTTCTTTTTACGTAGTTCATCAATCAGCCTGGGCAAGGAAATCACGTCTTTGCTCCTGTCAGTTAGTCGGCGAACGATCAAAGGCAGAAAGCTGCAATAACCAATCTCAATTAAATTGGAGATAACAGGACAGTAGAGTGCGCTTTCTCGATCTGCCTTGGCCACGGCTAGGATTACTTGGAACTCCATGTCATATTCCAACATCCGATCGATTTGAGACCACAAATTCTTCATCCATTCACGCCATTCTTTTATATCTTCTATATAATTTGCATGTTCGGTATTCATAATGGCATATTACCTAGTTATAGTAAAAAATTCACGATTTATATTATGAATTTATAAACAAAATTTCTAACGGTGATATTACCGGTGAAGAAGGTTGTAACTTTACACAGTCATTTTTAAATATTAAAAACCCAACGTAGAACTCCCATCTCTCTTTTCACCAAGCCTTCTTTATAGCAAAAAGGGCTAGTCAAAGCATTGCCTGTTTCATTCAAAAAAATAAACCCTGGATTTCTTAATTTCTTCATTTAAAAAATTTTCTTTTCCCAGTTTTCCTCCCCTTCCATTGAGATCGCCCTACATGAAGTAGAAAAAACTTTTTTGCCTGCCATGTTCACAAGGATCTTTTCAGCCGCCTTATGGGGCATCGAGTCGATCCCCGTGGAGGTCGAAACCGATGTTTCCCCGGGGCTTCCTTCCACCCGGGTGGTGGGCCTGCCCGATGCCGCGGTAAAAGAAAGCCTTCACAGGGTGTCCAGTTCCCTGAAAAACTGCGGCTTTAGCCTTCCCCTGGGCAAGCTGACCATCAACCTGGCCCCGGCCGACTTAAAAAAAGAAGGACCCATTTTCGACCTTCCCATCGCCCTTGGCATTCTCCAAGCCTCCGGGCAGGTGGGCAGCAGCGAAGAATCAGCCGATTGCTGGGCTATCGGGGAGTTGGCCTTGAGTGGAAAAATACGGGGCATAAAGGGGATTTTACCCTTCGTTGCCAAGGCCAAGGAAAAGAAAGCAAGGAAAGTCATCCTTCCCAAGGAAAATGCCTTGGAAGCCCAGATTATCCCCGGGGTGGCTATCTGTCCCGTCGAGGATCTCAAGGAAGCGGTCCAAGCCTGGACTTCAGCTCCACAAAAGCCATTAGCCGCAAGCCCCAGCTTCGAACCCGCAAAAAACGCCTTGGAAAAAGATTTTTCTGAGGTCAAGGGCCAAGAAAGCGTTAAACGTGCCATAGAAATCGCCGTCAGCGGCTTTCACAATCTCCTTCTCATCGGGCCTCCCGGTGGAGGCAAATCGATGCTCGCTCAACGGATACCGACCATTTTTCCTCCCCTTTCCCTAGAAGAAGCGATCGAAGTAACCAACATCCACAGTGCTGCAGGAAAAATCAAGCCCGGCGAAGGATTGATCACCGCAAGGCCTTTCCGCTGCCCCCACCACAGTTCAACTGAAGCGGGAATCATCGGTGGAGGCAACCCTCCCCGGCCGGGAGAAGCAAGCCTAGCCCACCACGGAGTGCTTTTCCTCGATGAACTGCCCGAATTCAGAAGGAATGCCCTAGAAGCCCTCCGACAACCCCTCGAAGAGGGTAAAATCACCCTTTGCCGGGCCAAGTTTTCCGTGCAATTTCCCGCCCGGTTCATGCTCGTCGCCGCCATGAATCCTTCCCCTTCGGGCCGCGCCCAAGATTACCAAGCCGGCCGGTGTTCCTTTGCCCAAACCCAAAAATACCTTAACAAGGTCTCCGGTCCTTTGCTCGACCGGATCGACCTGCACATCGAAGTTCCCAAGCCCGATCCCAAGCTCCTCATGGAAAAGAAACAAGCCGAAAGTTCTGCCTCCATCGCCCAGAGAATCACGGAAGCCCGGGCCATCCAACACCGTAGGTTTAAAGACATCTCCTTGCTTTTAACCAACGGCAAGATGGGACCCAAGGAAATTGAACGGTTCTGCGAACTTTCTTCCTCAGCTTCCCTCCTTCTTTCCCAAGCCCTCGAGGAGCTGGGGTTCTCGGCCCGGGCTTACGGGAAAATTCTCAAGGTGGCCAGGACGATCAGCGACTTGGCCGGAAAAGAAAAAATAGAAGAGGAGGCTATCCTTGAAGCGATCAGCTATAGAACCCTAGACCGCCAGTACTGGACTTGAAAAAACCTTTCCTTTCTTAAGCAGGATAAGGACTCTTTTGCTGGGTGAATACCCAAAAATGCTATTCCTCTATTTTATATTTTGGGTCATTTTTTGATGGAGTGCGGCGCAATACCGGTTAAAATCAAGAAAGCTTTTAAAAAGAAAACAAGCCTGGGTGGGGAGCTTAAAGTTAAAACCGCTATGAGTTCTTGGGAAAAGGTTCTCTTCTCTACCCAAGAATGGAGAAGTTTTTGGCGTTCCAAGCTTTGCCAGGTTATTCTTTGGTTTTATTACAAGAAGGTTTTAAGGGGAGAGTGGGTTCTTTACCTGGATAACGGGACAAGATTCATTTACCATGCCGATAGCGGCTTTTTGCCCCTTAGCTTTTCTTTTTCGGGGATCACCGATTTCAGGGAGATGCGGTTTTTAAGCCGTTACCTCAGAAAAGGGGATGTTGTGTTTGACTGTGGAGCCCACCAGGGACTTTACAGCGTTTACCTAGCCAAGCTGGTGGGGGAAGAAGGCCGGGTGATCGCGATCGAACCTTCTCAAAAATTCCTTTTTTATCTCCAAAAAAATGCGCTTGCCAACGGCCTTCGCTGCATCGAAATCTATCCCTTTGCCGCTGGAAACAAAAAAGAAACCAAGCTTTTTTATGAAAACGGCCCTTTCAGTCGCCTTGCCCCCCCATCCCTTGAAGGGGGTTCAACAGAAGTCGAAGTAAGACCGCTGGAAGAGATCCTCCAGCCCACTTCCCGTTATGCTTTCGGAAAAATCGACGTGGAAGGAGCCGAGCTCTTCGTCCTCCAGGGACTGGACCGGATGCTCAAGGAAGGGAACCCTCCCGTTCTCCAGCTGGAAATAACCAGGCTGGTCAAAGATTACGGTTACTCTCCTCACAAGCTCCAGGAATTTCTCGAAGACCGGGGCTATTTCATCTACCTCTACTCTCCTTGGTCAAATAGGCTCCTAGCCTGTAGCCACCACGGCTCAAGCTGCATCAACTTCTTGGCGATCCACAAGGAGGGAAAAAAATTCGTCCTCGAGCGGCTCAACTCCCAAGGGAAAAACACTTAGCCTTTTTGCTTTTCAACGGGCCACCTGCCTTCCTTTATCCAAAGAAGGTTTTCCAAGGCTTCCCCAGTCCCGACGTAAACCCAAGCCAATTCCCTTTTCCCTTGGGCAAAGACCGGAACGATGACCCGCCTATAAAGGGCACCTTTAGCGGGCCAAATCCCCTCGTAATCGTCCATGAGCCGAAGACGATGTCGGAGACCGTCAAAACTCATCAACTCCCCGTAGACGCAAGACCAAGAACCGGGAGGAGAATCTTCCCCAAGAAAACCCTTCGAGGAAGATTGTTCCCCGAACTTTTGGGAAAGCCCCAGGAAAAGGGCTTCGTCTTCAAGAGGATCAGCCCTACTTTCGGCCAAGATCGACCGGGGAGGAACATGAAGGAGGGGATAGCCCGAAGCATGGAGGTAAAGCCGGCCCCAAACAAAAGCTTCCCTGACGTCCAGGACCCCTTGGCAAAACCGGTCGTGAGCCGGAAAACCCCGTTTCAAGCTCCCGTAGGCAAAAAGCTTAAAGAAAGTCTTCGTAGCGGCTTTTCCCATCCCGGTCTCTCCCGCTCGAGCAGTGGTTTGCCTTTCCATCGGCTTGGAAAAAGAGTTTTTTCTTTAAACCACCAAAAAGTTGGCCCGGAGAAGGCAAAAGCTCAAGCCTTTTAACGGGGAAAAGTCCAAAAAAAACTTTTTTTGTTTTTTTCCCCTTGGCTTGCTAAACTAAAACGACCAAGGATGTGCGGCCGGTTTTCCCTTCATACTTCCCCCCGGGTCATCCAGCAGGTTTTCAAGCTTGATTCCCTGCCCGATATCACCCCTCGGTACAACATCGCACCCTCAACCCCCATCCTGGCCATAAGGAAAAAAGAGGGGAAAAACGATGCAGCCCTGCTGCGCTGGGGACTCGTTCCCCACTGGGCCAAGGAACAAAAAAGCGGCTACAGCCTCATCAACGCCCGTGCCGAAACCCTTTGTTCGAAACCGGCTTTCAGAGAGAGTTTTAAAAAAAGAAGATGCCTGATCCCCGCAGACGGCTTTTATGAATGGGAATCTGTCGATGGCAAAAAAACACCCTGGTACATCACCCTGCCCGACTTGCCCCTGTTCGCCTTTGCCGGCCTGTGGGATAGCTGGCGGTCCCCGGAACAAAGCGTGGAATCCTGCACGATCATCGTGACCGAAGCCTGCGAAACACTGCGCCCGATTCATCCAAGGATGCCGGCCATCCTCGCTCCTGCCGACTACGAGCGGTGGTTGCAACCGACCGCCGGGGAAGAAGAAAAAGATCTTTGCCTGCTCACGCCCTGGCCGGGCGAGATCCGCCTGCGCCGGGTAAGTCCCGCGGTCAACAAACCTACCGTGGAAGGAGAAGGGTTAATCCGGGAAGTCTAAAAAACACTTTATCCTTCTTAAGATCCAAAATCCGTTTTATATTTTCGGTGGGTATGAAAGAAAAACCGCAAGGAGAGTTGGCCAACGGCTCTCCCCCAACCCCATTACTGGAAGGTTCCGAGGCAAAAAAGGAGGAAAGCATTCCCGGTAGCTTTCCTTGCCCGGGGGAAGGCAGCCCGGGGAGGGTCTACCGGTTCAATCCCGGAGCCGAAGCCCTTTCCTATCCTTTGTTTGGTTGTCGTGTCGCCGCCGGTTTTCCCAATCCTGCAGATGACCATCTCGAAAAGAGCTTAAGCCTTGATGAGCTTTTGATCAAAAGACCTGCGGCAACGTTCTTCGTCAAGGCCAGCGGGAATTCCATGGAAGGAGAGGGAATAAGGGATGGGGACATCCTGGTCGTCGATAGGGCCGAAAAGCCTAAAAACGGCTCGATCGTCGTGGCGGCGATCAACGGGGAGTTGGTGGTCAAAAAGCTCTGGATGGAAGCCGGCCACAGCTGGTTAAAATCGGTCCCCGCCGAGGGTGCCAAGGCTTTTTCCATGGAAATCCATGAGGAGGTCGAGCTGGTTATCTGGGGAGTGGTGACCGCCGTTATCCATAAATTTTGGCCATGAAAAAAACGTTTTGCCTTGTCGACTGCGACAACTTTTATGTTTCATGCGAACGGCTGTTCAACCCCGGCCTTGAAGGCAAACCGGTGGTCGTCCTCTCGAACAACGACGGTTGCATCGTTTCCCGGTCCAACGAAGCCAAGCTCCTGGGCATCCCCATGGGTGCCCCTTTTTTCCGCTGGAAAGAGTTTTTCAAACAACAGGGGGTCGTCGCTCTCTCCAGCAACTATGCCCTTTATGGAGACATCAGCGGCAGGCTGATGCAGCTCCTCGAAGAGTCCGCTCCTTGCGTAGAGATCTACAGCATCGACGAGGCCTGGATCGACTTAAGTGCCCACCCCTCCCCGGAAAGTTTTGCCAGGGAGTTAAGGGAAAAGATCCGGAGATGGACGGGCATCCCGGTCACCCTGGGTATCGCACCCACAAAAACGCTGGCCAAGGTCGCTTCCAAGATAGCCAAGAAAACAACCGCCCTGAAAGGGATGAACCTCCTTTTTGGGGAAGAAGAAATAGACCAGGCTTTAAGAACGCTTGAAGTAGACGAGCTTTGGGGAATAGGAGCCAGGCTTGCGGCAAAACTCAAGGAACGGGGAATATCCAAGGCAGTCGATCTTAAAAATGCCGATCCTTTCAAGATACGCAGGCTTTTTTCTGTCATGCTCGAACGAACGGTCTGGGAGCTGCGGGCAATAAGCTGTTTTGGTCTTGAAGAAAACGTTAGTCCTCCCAAGCAGATCCTCTCCTCCCAGACCTTTGGGCAAACCCTTTTTAGCCTGGATGAACTCAGGGCGGCCACGGCCCACTTCGTCAAGGAATCCGCAAGAAAACTCAGGCAATTTGGGCTTGCGGCACACCAGCTGAGCGTTTTTCTGCGCCATGGACCGTTTCCCGGCTACATCGAATCGGCAAGCTTTCGGTTCATGGAACCGATCGGGGATGTGATCGGCTTGCTGGAAAAAGCGGATAGCCTTCTGCAAGCCCTCTACAAGCCCCAAAGGGCATACACAAAGTCAGGGGTAATCCTTTTCGATCTCCTTCCCCAAAGCTGTCACCAGGCTTCGTTCTGGCCGCCGGAGGAAGAAAAAGAAAGAAAATACGCTACCCTTTCCCATCTCCTCGAGGAGTTACCCAAGCAAAAGGGCAAGCCCACCCTCCGGGTAGGCACCGAACTGCTGGGCGAAAACTGGAGGCTGCGTTTCCAAAGGAAAACCCCAAGCTATACAAGCCGGTGGGAGGAGATCCCCGCGGTCAAGGCATAAAGACAGGCTTGAGGCTTGTTTAAGCTTCAAAGAACGCCGACCCATGAAAAAGCACTTGAAAGGGACAAAGGGAAACCGGCTTGAGCGGCAACGCTCATCCCTTTTGGGTCCAATCCAGGGCTTTTTTGCGGATTTCGTAGATAAAACCCACGGCCAGCACGAGAAGGAAAAAGAGGATGACCAGCAAAACTTCCCATCCCCGGGAAAGAAGATCCTTGTAGGAAATGGCCCAAACGAAGAAAAAAATCGTTTCAATGTCAAAAAGGATAAAGAGCATCGCCACCATGTAAAACTTGACGGAAAACCGGGGAGCTTGGGGACCGATGGGATCCTTGCCGCATTCATAAGGAATGTCTTTTTCTTTGGTTCGTCTTCCCTTTTGACCGATCAGGTTAGAAACGCCAAGCATGCCCCCGGCGACGAGCAGGGCGGTCAAAAACTGCAACACGAAGGCAAAGGCGCTAAAATCTTCAGAATAAGGTTGGGATTGTTCTGCCCAAAACAAAACGCTGTTCATGAGAGTCTTTCCTTCTTCTCTTGCTTTTTCCTAATTCCCTGTAAAAAACTTTTTTAGTCTAACTTAAAGAAAGGGATTTTTCAATGGATTTAAAAGAAGAAAAAAAAGAAAGGTTTTTCTTTGCTTTTTGGCCCGATTCTCAGCGGCAATCCCTCCTTGGCCGACTGCGAGAAGAGCTCTTTGCCGGGATTCAAGCCAGGGCTATCCCCCCGGAGTTTCTCCACCTGACCGTTCTTTTCCTGGGATGGACGTCCCCAAGGAGCATTGAAGAAATCGTAAAGGAGCTTCCCGGCCGGTTAAAAACCGAAGGATTTCCCCTTTTTTTCCAATTCAGCAAAGCGGTCTTCAAGAGGAGGGGCAAAGAAGGCATTATTTGGCTTGAAGCTGTCCGCGTCCCTCCGCCCGCCGAAAGGCTGCTTCAAGACTTGATCCAGTTGATGACCCAAAAAAAGCTTTCTTTCCAGGCCCATAGTCCTTTCGTTCCCCACATCACGATCTTTCGCCATGTCCTTCCCCAAAGTCTTCCTGAAAACCTGGCGAAAAGAAAAGAGATCGAACTGCCCGCCCCCTTTGAACTCGGCGTGGATACCTTGTACCTGGTCCGCTCGGAACTGAAAGCCGAAGGAAGCGATTATAAAAAAGTCTTTTCTTTTCCCCTCGCCCAACAAAATTGAGCTTTTTTTTATTTTCCCTTTCCTTGATTAGCATTAAGTTAAGTTTTTCCCTATGATCGATCGATACTCGCGTGAAGCTATGCTCCAGGTCTGGAGCGAAGAAAAAAGGATAGAACACTGGATCAAGATCGAACGGCTCGTTCTCGAGGCCTTAGCCTCTTGCGGGGTTGTACCCAAAGAAGAGATCCAGGGCATCCCAGAAACGGTGTCGGTTTCCATCGAGGAAATCAAGAAAAGAGAAGAAAACCTCCAACATGAAATCTTGGCCTTTTTAGAACCCCTGGCCGATCGGCTGGGAGCCGCGGGAAGATACCTCCACTTCGGATTGACTTCTTCAGATATCCTGGACACTACCTTTGCCTTGCAGCTCAAGGAAGCCTCCGAGCTGCTTCTTGCCGACATCGAAAAGCTCATCCAACGGGTCGAGCAAAAGGCGGTCCAGTATGCCTTTTGTCCCATGATGGGAAGAACACACGGGGTCTTTGCCGAGCCCACCACCTATGGGCTTAAACTGCTCCAAATGCGCGAAGAGTTTAAAAGGGCTTATGGGCGGCTCTTGGCCGCCCAAGAAGAGATTATCCATGGGATGATTTCCGGGGCGGTGGGCACCTATGCCCACCTGGATCCCCGGGTAGAAAAAATCGTCTTAGACAAACTGGGATTAAAAGCCGAAGCCGTTTCTTCCCAAGTCATTCCCCGGGATCGGCATGCCTTTTTCCTTAATTGTATCGCTCTTGTAGGTTGTTCGATCGAGAGGTGGGCCACCGAGTTTCGCCATCTCCAAAGATCGGAAGTCCTTGAAGTCGAGGAACCCTTTAAGGCCGGTCAAAAGGGCAGCAGTGCGATGCCCCACAAAAAAAATCCCATCTTGTGTGAAAGGTTGTGCGGACTGGCCCGGCTGTTGCGCGGATATGCCCTGTCGGCCATGGAAAACGTGGCGTTGTGGCACGAAAGGGATATCAGCCATTCTTCCGTCGAAAGGGTAGCTTTCCCCGATGCCACCCTCCTGCTGGATTACATGCTTTTTCTGCTGACCGGGATCGTCGAAAATCAAAAGGTTTATCCAAATCGGATGATGGACAATATCCTTGCCAGCCGACAGCTCTATGCTTCCGAGGGAATCATGTTGGCCCTGGTCAAAAAGGGAATGAGCCGGAAGGAAGCTTACGAAGCGGTGCAACAGGCCGCCATGAATTGCTGGGAAAAAGGCAAGCCCTTAAGCGTCTATGCCCAATCCCATCCGCTCATCTCCCGCCTGCTCAGCCCCAAGGAAATAGAGGCCCTCTGCTCCTTGGAATCGTATTTAAGCAATGTCGCTTTCATTTTCGAGCGATGCGGTCTTAAGTTGCCTTCTTCTCCCCTTCCTTCCCTTGCTTAGGATTTTTAAAAATGATTAGAGCCAAACTGCTTATCCTTCCTAAAACCGGCGTGTTCGATCCCCAGGGGGAAACCTTGCGCAGGGCCCTGATCCAGCAGGGGCTGGTTGAAACTCAATCCGTCAGGGTAGGCAAAGAGATCGTCATCGAACTTCAGGATGCCGACGAAGAGAGGTTAAAGAAAAAGGTAGAAGAGGTGGCTAAGAATTTCTTAGCCAATCCGGTTATCGAGCAGTATGAAATCCAATGGGAAAGAAAAGAACAATGAATTGGGCGATCGTTGAATTTCCCGGTTCTAATTGTGGACCGGACTGTCTTTATGTCGTTGAAAAGGTACTCAAGCATAAGGCCACCTTGCTTTGGCACACCGACAAGAGGATCCCCCCCGTCGATGCCCTTATCCTGCCGGGGGGGTTTTCTTACGGGGACTACTTGAGATCGGGAGCCATCGCCTCGCTATCGCCCATCATGGAAGCGGTCAAAGAGGCTGCCCAGGCCGGCGTGCCCATTCTAGGAATATGCAACGGCTTTCAAATCCTTTGTGAATCTAGGCTCCTTCCCGGGGCCTTGATCACTAACCGCTCCTTGCGGTTTGTTTGCAAGCGGGTTTATCTCCGGGTGGAAAGAACGGATTCCCTCTTCAGCCACCTTTTTCATCCCGGGGAGGTTATCCGCATCCCCATCGCTCATGGACAAGGCTGTTTTTATGCCGATCCCCAGACCCTTGAGCAGATGGAAGCCCAGGGGATGATCCTCTTGCGCTACTGCGATTGCCAAGGCCAAGTTGGCCCCCAGTCCAATCCCAACGGTTCGGTGGGAAACATCGCCGCGGTACAGAACCAGCGGGGGAATGTCCTAGGGTTGATGCCCCATCCCGAAAGAGCTGCGGAGACCGAAATGGGATCGGTCGACGGGAAAAAAATCTTTGAATCCCTTTTTCGAGCCGTTGAAGCTTACAAAGGAAAATGAAGGTTGAAGGCATTGACAAGGAGCTTGATATTCCGGTAATTAGGGCAATGGACAACAAAGGGAACTCTCTTTCTTTGGACCACTATCTTTACTGGGAATTGAAGTATCAATCCGGTCAAACGGGCTGGGACAGGGGAGCGCCATCTCCTGCGCTGGTCGAAGCCCTAGAGATATTGCCGGCTCCCCAAAGAGTATGCGTTCCCGGATGCGGCAATGGTCATGACGTTCGCTACCTGGGCAGTTTAAAAATCCATGCCGTGGGCATCGATTTTGCCCCTTCTGCGATTGAAAAGGCCAAGTCCTTGGCCCAATCTCCTTTTGAAAACTACTTCCTTGCCGACATTTTTTCCCTGCCCAAAGAGTTTTACTCTTCTTTTGATTGGGTCTGGGAACATACCTGTTTTTGCGCCATCCCCCCTGAAAAAAGGCCCGATTATGTCCTTTCGATGTACAACCTCCTTAAAAAGGGAGGGATTTTTCTTGGGATTTTCTTTTTGGATACGGGCAATCCTGGAGAGCCTCCTCCTTACTGCTTCAAGCTAGAGGAGATTGACCTTTATTTCGATCGTTACTTTCAACTGGAAGCTGAATGGCTTCCTGCAAGCAATTACGCGGGAAGAGAAGGAGAGGAAATCGTCCGGTTGTATAAAAAGAAAGATTAAAAAAAAACAGCCAAAAGAAAAGGGCTTTCCATGCTTAAAAGCCTACCCCTTTGCGTCCAGCGGCGTCCTTTTTACAGGGCGATCGCCCTGGGACTTATCCTGGCCGTCTTTTTTTTCCACCTCGGCTTTGCCCCGAGCTTCGACCTTGTACCCGATGAAGCCTACTACTGGCTCTGGTCCAAGCATCCCGCTTTTTCTTATGCCACCAAGGGACCGTTGGTCGCCTGGGCGATTGCTATAGGATCGTTCTTTTTCGGAGACAGTGTCCTGGGGGTAAGGATCATGTCTGTTGTTTTCGGCCTTGGCAGCGGGCTTTTTTTATACCTGCTGGCCGAGGAACTCTTTGGAGCTTTCCCCGCCCTGCTCGCGGTTATTTTTGCCGCCGGCTGTCCCTTGTTTTCCATCGGCTCCGTCCTGATGACCATTGATTCTCCTTCCCTGTTTTTCTGGCTTCTTAGTGCTTTTCTCTTTTTAAAAGCCCTTTCAGAAGACAAACTACGCTACTGGATTTGGGCCGGGATAAGCGTGGGGCTGGGGTTTTTGGCCAAGTACGTCAACGGGCTGGAAATTCTCAGCTTTAGCCTTTACCTGGCCTTGCAGCCCCAGCGAAGAAGTCTTTTATGCTCAAATCGTTTTTTTTCTTTCCTTTCCTCCGCCCTGCTTGTTTCTCTTCCCGTGTGGATCTGGAATCTTAACCACGGCTGGGTCACGGTCTTTCATCTCCTTCACCGGGGAGGACTCACTTCTTCCCTGGGGTTCCACCCCTCCGAGCTGCTGAAATTCTTTCAAGAACAGCTCCTCAGCTATTCTCCCTTTCTTTTCGTGGGTATTCTTTGGGCGGTTCTCTTAGTCCTCTTTATCCCTTCCTTGCGTTCCCCTCAAGCCCTTTACTGCCTGACGCTATTTTCGCCCGTCTTTCTCTTTTATTTTTTCTTGAGCTTTCAGCAGGCGGCAAAGGGAAACTGGACGGTCACGGCGATCTCCAGCGGGATTATTCTTCTTGCTTATGCCTGTTCAAAATTCTGGGCTTTGCCTTCCCTCAAGGTTTTTGTCCTGGGAGGACTCCTTTTGAGTCTTTTGCAAACCGCTCTCTTGCACGGAGAAAGCCTTTCTTTTCTAGGAATCAAACCGGGCAAGGATCCCCTTTTAAGACCCCGGGGATGGCAATCCGTGGCCATCCAGCTCAAGGAGATCCAGGACCATTTCCATCCCGACTTTTTCATCGCTAGCGACTACGGGTTGGCCGCTGCGTTGAACTTTTTACTGCAAAACTGCCGGTTTTATCTCCCCACCGATCTTCGTTCCCAAACCCAGTTCGCTTACTGGGAAAGTTACCCGGTCCAACCCCGTTGCCGGGCCATCTATATTTCCAACGATGAAAACGCCTTTCTGCCTCAATGCCTGAAAAAAGAATTTGGCCAGATTGAACCCATTGGTGGGTTCTGGAGAGAATACAAGGGAAAAAAGGTAGAATATTACAGGCTTTGGCTCCTTTTGGGTTCTCCAGCCCCTGCTTCCGAAAAATGAGGTTGGGTTCGAATCCAAAACAAGCTAGCCCTTTTCTTTTGCACGGCCATAAGCTATAAAGGAATAACCTAGAAAAGAGCAGAACTTTTTTATCCTTATGCCCAACGAGTTTCTTTCTACCGCCATCGAATCGGCATTAGAAGCCGGACATTTTTTGCGCCGTCATTTCGGAACCGAGATCAAGATAGAGGAAAAATTTTCTTACGATCTTAAAATCGAACTCGATAAGCTTGCCCAACAAAAGATCATAGAATCCATCCTCAGGGATTATCCCGGGCACAAGGTCCTTGGGGAAGAGGGGACGAGCGGCCCTCCGGATGCAGAGGTCTGTTGGATTGTCGATCCTCTCGATGGAACGGTCAACTTCACTTACGGAATTCCCCATTTTTGTATTTCCATCGCTGTTCAAAAGCAGGGCAAAACCGTTGCTGGGGTCATTTACGATCCGATAAGGGAAGAACTCTTTACGGTGAGTGAACCGGGCCTACCCAAGCTCAACGGCAAGGTGATCCAATCCAGCCCGAGAGCTTACCTTTCCGAAGCGGTGGGAGTAATCGGTTTTTCAAGAACCAAGGAAACAATAGCCAAAGCTACGGAGCTGTTTTTCAACCTTGTCCCCAAGGTAAGGAAAATCCGTTTCACCGGTTCGGCTGCACTCGATCTTGCTTACGTGGCTTGTGGCCGGCTGGATTTCTACATCGAACAGCAGATCCAGCTATGGGATATAGCGGCCGGGGTTTTACTCGTCGAAAAATCGGGGGGAAAGATAACCACCAAGCCTATCGTCGAAGGAAGAACGTTTTGCCTCAAAGCGACCAACGGGGTATTGAACCTCGATTTTATAACCTTTGATTGATTTTTTATATGAAGTTCTTTTTTTTAGAGAGCCTATCCCCGGCAAGACCTTGTTGTTTTTTCTTGGTCCTGTTTTTTTCCTTTTCTTGGAGCAAACTCCAGGGGGGCATTCCCTTCAAGCAAGACACCCAGTTTAGCGTGCTCCAGGTCATCCACACCGCCCATTCCCCTCCCATAAAACAAAAGGTATTCGTGGACAACCAGAAAATGAGAATGGAGTTAATCGAGGCCGAAGAGCCTAACGTGATCATTTACCGCTCCGATCTTGGCCTCTTTTATACGCTTTTACCCCAAAAAAAGCTTTGTTTTGTTACCCCTTATTCCCATGCTTTCAAGAACAAAGATCCCATCGCCTCCAACCGTCTGCATAACCTTACCCTGCTAGGGACAGAGCTTCTTGATGGAGTTCCCTGCGATAAATACGAGGTCACAGGACCCTTTGGCAAAGCTTACCTTTGGGTTGACAAGGAAAAAGATGTTCCCCTTCGGCTCAGCAGCATGGAGGGACAAAACGTGGTGGATTGGATCGACTATCAAAAAGGGCCCCAACCTCCCCAACTTTTCGATCCTCCTCAAGGCTACCAGGTCATCGACTTGAGTAAAAATGTACCCCGGAAATCCCCTCCTCCTTCCCCTTCCCCTTAGGCCCAGCGGGAAGCTATCAGCTTGGGTGTTTTTGAACGAAGGATGTGAACCGGTCCTTTTTTTTAGAGATCATTTTTACGTATGCCCAAGGGATCCAGAAACAGGAAAAATAAATCCTAGATTTTAAAGAAGGAGCCGGGTTTAGACGGCAAAACAAAACTCCTCTTTCCTGGCGTTGTGCAGGAACTTGAGGGGAGTGCCAAAACTTTTCAAGCCTAGAAGGGCAAAATCCAGAAGAGGATCCAACTTTATTATCTCTAAAGCTTCATGTCGTCTACAAGTGGTGGATTCCATATCACATTGTCTACGATAAGAACATCCGGTATGAAGTGCGGACTGAAAAAAAGAGTTATTCTAAAGTGCATTTTTTTCAGGAAAACGAGCCTAGAGTAAAGTTTTTCTTAAACCATCCCTGCCCAAGCCCACACTATACACCGCTCCACACCTATCCGAAGTCCTAATCGGGTAAGGATAATATCCTGCCAGTCACCTGCGCAAGGCAGACTAAAGGCTTTTTCCTCAACCTTGATGAAGGGATTGGAAGAAAAGACCCTGAGATATGGAGTAAAAATTTATCTATGTAATCTTTAAAGTCGATTTTCCCCACAAGCTAAGAAAATAAGACACATCCATTGTTTTACCGGCCAAAGCCAGATTGGGACCTCTACCTTATTACCTTTCCAGCTATATGCCTTATTCGATGCCAAAACCTCCAGGAGGTAGCAAATTCAGTAGCCTTTGAGACCGTGGTTTGCGATCCAAAAATGGAGTATTTCAAATTCAGTGATCAAGCATGTCATGGCCAGGGGCTGCCTTAAGAGGATCTTGCCATAAGTTCGAAAAACCTACTTCAATAAAGGTCCAAGTTCTTTCATGGAGCATTTTCAGAATGATAGCAGTCTAGTCTTAGCTTTTAGCTGGATATGATCCCAATGGCGACTCATCCGGATACAAGATTTTCCCATAAATGGGGGAATAAACGAATCATCTTCGAATAAAAATTTCAGGAACACAGATGGACTGCACCGCTTGAAGTTGGTACAGGTTCTGCTTTTTCACTTCTCCGGAGCCAAGTTCGAAATGAAGGTAAAGACCGGGCAAAGGCAGTTACCTCTACCCACTGCCCAGTCTTCGACTCTTTTCCCGCCAGGGACTCAACTCTTCCCCTTCCTTTTCTGGTGGCTTGTAGCAGCTTCAGCCTTAAGTTCTTCCGAAACAGCCTCGTCTTTCCCGCAGGCTTCTTCAACTTCCGACTCTTCAACGCCTTTATCCGATCCGCCAAGTACTCCAACCGACATATCCACTCCAGGACCTACTGCGGCCGGTTCGTCAACTCCGGGAGGTCAACAGGGCAGCCTCCCCGGCATGGTGGTCAGTACAACAGCTCCCGGCGAGTCGATGCTCCCGACGGCCACCCCCACCGAGTCAGGAGCCTATGGACAGCCGCTGAACGTGCTCGATATCCCCAGGCAACTCTTTCCCGTCAACCAGAAAATCTTGCAAACGGAGGGAGCCGGTACCCAGGGGTTTTTCGATCCGGTCAGTACCGCTTTCCTTTCCCCGGGTTCAACGGCTTCTGCAGGGAACAACCTCGTTATTGCCCCCATGATCCGTGGGATGCCTCCACTGGGGTTCATCAACGGCATGCAGATGGCGATGCACGACGGTGGGTGGTGGAACCTCCCGTGGAACTACAACATGGTTGAATCGTTTGATGTGATCGAGGGACCGCCCAATGCCGTCCTTGGCGAGTTCCAGCCCAACGGCGGGGCCGTCAACTACATCACCAAGCAGCCTTACTTTGACCGGTTCCGCGGTTACGTATGGGATACGACCGGGATGTACGAAAATTACCTCTGGGGAGCTGACATCGGTGGACCGATCGACAAGGAAAAGAAGATCGCTTACCGATTCAGCTACATGGGGATGGAGAACGGTAGTTACTATCAATACCAGTATAACGACCAGCAGAACTTCTACCTGGCCTTGAGCGCTCGGCCCTCCGACAATTACTCGGTTGATTTCTACTCCGATCTTGGCACCTATAACTTCGATATAATGGACTTCATGAATCGGCCGACCAACGAGCTGATCAACAACGATCTATACCAGACCGGGGCTTTAGCTCCCTCGCAAGTAGCATTCGGATTTCCCCCATTCAACACCTATGCGGGGCCGCTTGTTCCCATTAGCCTGCGCTCGACCGATATGAACCCGGCCAGTGGTGCCCAGGGTATAACCGGAATGCTTCAACTTGTTCAAAACATCGTCATTGATGATGACCTGCACATCCGAAACAACACTTTTGTATTCTATATTCACAACTCTTTTATCGACTACTCTGAAATGCAAGATATCGATGTGCCGGGAGACTACGAGGTATATAATCGGACCGAGGTTTTAGCGGCCCTCCACCCCGAAGAGGCTCTCTTTGAGCAGAACATCGATGCGGGGCTTGAGTTCGGATTCCAACGCAACCTCGATTATGAGGCTTCATTTCTAGGAATTCAGAATGCTTGGAGTATCGCAAACCCAAACAATCCCTCACTGGCTAACCCCAATCTTTGGAATGCCGAGCTTTCAAACGCCTTTGTAGCTGAGATCAAAAATCCACATGCCTTTGGCGGTGGGATGTGGCCTATTCCTTCGGCTCCTCCCGGATGGTATTTTCAACCCTTAAACGGTTATTCGCTCACCGAGGATTCGCAGTTTTGGGAAGTTGCCCCCTTCTACCAGCACAACATCCACTTCACCGACAAACTCATGCTCCTGGTGGGCGGTCGGGCGACAAACCTCTTCATCAGTGCCCAAACTCCTCCAGGCACGCCGGCTTTCCTTTCCACCGGTTACGACGCGGCCGTGCTCATGCCGATGGTCAACGTGAGCCCTGTCTATAAACCCTTTCCGTGGATGACCGCCTATTTCGACTTCAACTGGGGGTATACGAGTGCGGTGGGGGATTTAGGAGGTTACACACCGATCTATGCTGGGGCCGAGTTCCGACTCGTCAACCAGCTCATCGAGGGAGGAATGAAATTTAGCCTGCTCAAAGACAAGCTCTACATCACCACTGCAGGTTTCGAGCAGAACTTGTACATCCCCAACGTCGGATTACCTCCAGCGCTAGCCTACATCAAGGGCTTTGAACTTGCCCTCACCTACCAGCCAACCAAGAACTTCTGGGCTCGCATCCAGTACCTTCTTGCCAATGGTACCGAGGACTGGTCAGGGCTTCCCATAGGCCCATTCCAGTTCCAGACCTATTCAACATCAACCGCATTGGCCCAAGGCCTTCCCCTCAACAACGCGACCAGTTATCCCCCAGGCAAGTATGCCTTTATCGGTTGGCCCGATCAATCCTTGACCGCTATGGTTACCTACCAGACCAACATGGGCCTAGGGGTAACCCTTTCGGCACTCGTTTTGAGCAACCAGTATCTCGATTATTCTTACAACCTAGAAATCCCCACCGAGTATGTCATCAATGGGCGCCTATACTATTCGACACCCCGGTGGGATATTGCGGTGAATATTTACAACTTGACCGATAACCGTCATCTCTGGTTTCCTTTTGGACCAGGAGCGACCTTCGGGAGGACATTGAACACCGAACAGATTATCGCCGGCTTACCCTTCTGGGTGCAAGGCACAGTCGGCTACAAGTTTTAGTTCCTATGAGCCGAAATGAGTCGAAAATTATTCTCTACCACAGAAAGGAAAATTACGAGTAACATGCCGTTCTTCCTCTACATTAATGAAAAGCAAGAAATCTGGCTCAATGATAAACCAACAAGGTAAGAATAAAAAGGTGCACGGCTATTGCCTGCCTTCTCTTCCCCAATCCTTACTCAACCCATTTGGTTTTTACCATCACTGCCAAAATATGAACCCGATAGTTTCCTAAACAACCGGCCCACGCCTATATCCTAGCTTCCGCTTGCCTGGTGGATATGCACCCTTCCGGAAGTGTCTGCCTCCTACCCAAGGAGATGAATATCATCTCTGGAGGAAAATGGCCACAAAAAAAAAGAGTCATGAAACCCCTTTCCTAGCGTTGCTCTAAAGTCAATCCGAGGAACTCCTGAATCGGTTCTCCTTTCTTTTCATGCGAGCACGATAAAGAGATCGGCCTTTTCTTCTCCTACCATACGGTGGATCTACCTCTGGCTACTTTTTTCAAGAACCTACCATAGAGGACAACTCATTTTCCCTTCGAAAGAGCCCACGGGCAACGAGCAATGGCTTGCTAGAGCGGCCCGATTGGCACATTAACTGCTTTTTGCTCAATAAATCTTATGAAAGTTCAAGAAGAAACGCTCGCCCACTCCTCTTGTTTTCCATTGAGCCTACTAGGGCAACCCTTGACAGACGAAAGTGCGTTAGCCCACGTGAGCGGACGTGCCCGTTATACTGATGACTATGCCCGATCCTTTAACCAGCTGCTTCATGCTTGGCCGGTCTTAAGTCCTCATGCCCATGCCCGCATTAATGGGATCAGCGTAGAAAACGCTCTCCGGATTCCCGGCGTTTCTTATGTTCTTACTGCAAAGGAAATCCCCGGAAAAAACGACACAAGCATGGGTAATTTTGATGAACCGCTTTTGCCCACCGATGAAGTTTTCTACCACAATCAACCGGTAGCTTGGGTCCTCGGGGAAACCTTGGAAGCTGCTCGATTGGGAGCGGCTGCTGTTTCTGTGGAATACGAGCCCCTTCCAGCCATTATAGAACTTGAGGAATCGATCGCATCGAAGAGTTGGCTTGCCGGACCTTTCCGGTTAAATCGAGGGAATTTTCTCGCCGCTTGGCTAGAGAGTCCCCTGCGGATCGAGGGCTCTCTCCGCATAGGTGGACAGGAACACTTTTACTTGGAAACGCAAGCCGCCTTGGCCTGGGAAGATGCTAACGGGGGAATCCTTGTCCAAAGCTCTACCCAGAACCCGAGCCAAGTCCAGGAGGTCATCGCTCGGGTCCTCGGGCTTCCAAGGAATAGGATCGCCGTGGAATGTGCACGGATGGGGGGAGCATTTGGCGGCAAGGAGGTCCAGGCGGCTCCTTACGCAGCAATTGCCGCACTGGGCTCCATTAAGACAAAAAGACCCGTCCGCGTCCGCCTTCCCCGCTCCTTAGACATGGTCTTAACCGGGAAAAGGCATCCTTTTCTAGGATATTTCCAAGTAGGCTTCACCCCAGAAGGGAAACTTCTTGCCCTAAAGATCACGCTCTATGCCGACGGCGGTTGGAGCCAAGACCTCTCCTGCGGGGTTCTTTGGCGAGCCCTCCTGCATTTGGACAACGCTTACTGGATTCCTGCAATCGAGGCGATCGGTTATATCTGCCGGACCAATAAGACTTCCCAAACGGCATTTCGCGGTTTTGGTGGTCCCCAGGGAGTGGCCATGATCGAAGAGGTACTCACCCGAATTGCTCACTGCCTAAATATTTCCCCTTCGTTAGTTCGCAAGCGTAACCTTTACCGAGCCGGGCAGAAGACCCCATACGGCCAGGAAGTGCGTGAAGCGGATTCCTTAAGAACCCTCTGGGATTTACTTAAAAAATCCTCACACTATGAGGAGCGCCAAAAAAAAATCGAAGAGTTCAATCAACTTCATCCCTACCGCAAGCGCGGTATCGCTATCACCCCAGTAAAGTTTGGCATCTCTTTTACCTCGAGCAACCTCAACCAGGCTGGAGCTAGCGTGATGCTCTATAGGGATGGCAGCGTACAGATTCATCACGGAGGCACCGAGATGGGCCAAGGTCTCCATACCAAGATTCGCCAGATTGCTGCCTCTCTGCTTGGATTGCCGCTTGAATCGATCCGGGTGATGACCACCCGAACCGATACGATCCCCAACAGTTCACCCACAGCGGCTTCATGTAGCTTTGATCTTAATGGAGCGGCCGTAGCCGAGGCCTGTTACCAACTCCGCGATCGCCTCTGGCCTCTTGCAGCTAAGCTTCTCGACTGTTCTCAATCTTCTGTCTTATCCCAAAATGGACGTGTTTTTTCCAAGGACAATCCCTCCCACTCGCTCTCCTTTACCGAATTAGTGGAGGAAGCTTACCGCCGCTGTATCCCTCTTTTTTCCCAAGGGTTCTATCGAACTCCAGGACTTTTTTTCGACCCCTCTACGGCTCAAGGAACGCCATTCGCTTACTTCGCAATCGGAGCAGCTGTTTCCGAGGTTGAAATCGACGGTTTTACGGGAGAATATAAGCTCCTTTCCGTGGAAATTCTCCACGACGTGGGACGTTCCATCAACCCGCTCATCGATCGGGGACAAATCGAAGGAGGTTTTTTCCAGGGTCTTGGCTGGGTAAGCTGCGAAGAGCTTATTTGGGATCAGGAAGGCAAGCTCAAAACAACCGGCGCTTCTACCTACAAGATTCCCTCCTGGAGCGAGCTTCCCGATCATTTCGAAGTCCGTTTTTTCACAAAAGCTGTGGAAAGTCCCGCCATTGGCGGATCGAAAGCGGTGGGTGAACCTCCCCTTCTTTTAGCCCTTTCGGTTCGAGAAGCTCTCAAAGCGGCCATTACCGGTTTTGGGCCCGGTCCAGTAGAATTAGGGTTTCCGGCCACCCCGGAACGTGTCTATTGGGCAATCGAAACGGTTCGAAAAAGGGCTAAGAGCTGGGAAAAACTTCCGGTGACCAACCGTTATATCCCTCGGTTCTCTTAGGCAGAAACACTTCAACGATGAACACTTCTTGGATCGACAAACTCCGCGAACTTTTTGGCATCCACCGAAAGGTCGTGATCGTCACCATTACAAATGTCCGTGGTCATGCACCGCAAGAGGTGGGAGCAAAAATGCTCGTCACCAAGGATGAAAGCTTTGGAACCATTGGTGGAGGCAATCTAGAGAAGAGTGCTATTGTCGAAGCACAGAAGATGTTGGATAATGGTGAGAAAATTCCTCGTTCAATCACCCTTAGGCTGGGAGCGGAAAAGGGAGAGTGGGGCGCTCAGTGTTGCGGAGGGGAAGTTTCGCTTTTTCTCGAACCCTTGAGCCTGGAAGTTCCCCAAGTTGCCATTTTTGGAATCGGACACGTGGGAAAAGCATTGGCCAAGGTCCTCTCCCTTTTACCCTTAGAGCTCTTTCTTGTCGATTCCCGGCCCGAAATGCTTCATCCGAGCAGACTGCCACCGCTTGATTGTCCGGCAATTATCCATTGTTGCCCGGGATTGGTTCCCGAGAAATGGATTTCGGTTCTCTCCCCTGGAGCCTGCGTGGTCATCCTTACCCATGATCATGCCGAAGACTTAGTGATCTTAGAAGCAGCCCTAGCTCGACCCGATCTTCGCTATGTTGGAGTTATTGGAAGTGAGACCAAGCGGGCCCACTTCCGAAAACGGCTTAAGGAAGCAGGTTATGGGGATGAGGTTTGGAGCCGAGTAACCATGCCGATCGGGATTCCCGGGATAGGAGATAAAACTCCAGCAGCCATTGCTATTTCCACCGCAGCTCAGCTTCTTTCCTTGCTCTTTGCTCCGAGCTCAAAAAACGAAGAGGCGTTACCCCCGTGCCTTTTTCCATCTCCACCCAAAGAGAAAATCCCCCATGAAGAGATCCATGGACCTTCGATTTCTTGAACGCACCGCTTGTCTGGCCAGGGACAATGTTCTTAGCAACAGGGGAGACCCATTTGGACCCGTCGTGGTACTGGAGGACCAGATCGTTGGACAAGGAGCCAACCGCGTTACCGTTCTTTGCGATCCCACTGCCCATGCAGAAATCGAAGCCATGCGACAGGCGGCCATAAAACTCGGGCGATTCGATCTTAGAGGATGCCTCCTCTATATGAACATCAATCCCTATCCGATGTGTTTGACCGCTGCCTACTGGGCTAGGATTAAAAGGATCGTTTGCGGAGGGCCCAATACTTTGACCGAAAAGGCTGGTTTTAAGGGTACTTACCTTTGGAATGAAATTCGGCATCCTCTGGAAGTGCGTTCCCTGAAAGTCGAACAGATCGACCTGGCTGTCTGTCGTGAACCCCTTCTTTTTTGGAAACGCTTACAGAGAAAGATCCCTTACTAAGGAATGCGGATGAAACCCCATGGTCCTCTACTGAAGCAAAGGCGGTCTTTCCCTCCCAAGGTCCTGCTACTAGGGATCGGCATTTTTGTAGCTTTGCTCATCCTTTTATCGGCTTTCTTGACCATGCCAGGAATCTTTTCCTCTTTTGTATCTCTTTGGCTTCCTTTAATCCTCCGCTGGGCTCATCTTATTTACGGGTTTGCCTGGATTGGAACCTCGTTTTTCTTTATTTTTGTTGAAAATAGCCTAGAGCCCAACCCCAAGGAGAGTAACCTTGCCGGCCAGCTCTGGACCGTTCATGGGGGAGGGATCTATCGATTTGAAAAATACCGGACGGCTCCGATCCCCTTGCCTTCACTTCTTCACTGGTTCCGCTGGGATGCCTATCTCACTTGGACGACCGGTTTTGCCCTTCTTGTATTGCTTTTTTACGCTCATCCGGAAGCAACGCTGATCGATCCACAAATTGCCCCCCTTTCTCCCCAAGTCGCCGTTCTTTGCAGTCTTGGAATCTTAATAGCAAGTTGGTTGGTCTACATGGGATTAGCTGCCAGTACCCTTCTTAACCGCCCACCCCTTTTTACGGTTGTCTGTTGCCTTCTTCTTTCCCTCCTAGCTTACGGGCTCACCCACCTTTTTAGCGGACGGGGTGCCTTTTTACAACTTGGAGCAGTCCTCGGGACGATCATGGCGGGGAACGTCCTCTTTGTCATCATTCCTTCCCAAAAAAGGTTTCTTGAGGCAGCCAGCCGGGGAGAACGTCTCGATCCAGAACTGGTCAAGCGGACTCATCTGCGCTCGATTCACAACAACTACTTGGCTTTTCCCGTGCTATTTGCGATGATGAGCAACCACTTTCCCTTTACCTTTCAGAGCAAAGCCAACTGGCTTGTCCTCCTTTGTCTTCTGCTTGCCGGAGGAACCGTGCGTCATGCGGTTAACCTACGCCAGAAAAGAAAACCTTGGCTTAGTTGGCTTTTTGGAGGAATGGCTCTCTTGCTCGTATCGGTAATTGTCGCTCAGCCTACGCAATCTTCCTTTCCTCCCCTCGTTTCCCCTCGAAAGATAAGTGATGCAGATGTGGAGATGATTCTCCGTAGTCGCTGTTCTGGTTGCCATGCCCACAATCCCACGCTAGCCCGGCTTACCGCTCCACCCGCTGGGATTGTATTGGAAAACTTGGAGGATTTATGCAAAGTTCTGCCGCTTGCACGCACACAGCTTATCGACTTACGTACCATGCCCCCTGGAAATTTTACCGGGATGACTGAAGGGGAGCGGATGGCCTTAGGCCTTTGGATTGAGAAGAAGCAACAAGACGGTCGTCAACAAAAGAACAGAGGTCAGTGAAAAAGAGACAGCTCGATTGGCTTAAAGAGGCCGATAAAATCGGCCATCGTCTTGAGATTCTAGGCCATATTTCCGAACGAAACGGAGTCTTGGACCGTCCTCCTTTCTCTGCTTCTATTCGCAAAGCTCTAGAGGTGGTCGGCTCTTGGATGGAGGAGGCTGGGTTGATACCCACCATGGACGCTTTTGGAAACCTGCGCGGAGCGGGAATCCGGGAGAAACAAAAACCGGCCCTCTTGATCGGTTCCCATCTCGACACGGTTCCTGGAGGAGGACGGTTTGACGGGGCACTGGGCATCGTTTTGGGCATTACGGCAGCTTCAATCCTGCGGGATCGGATGGCCGATTTCCCATTTGCTATCGATGTCATCGCCTTTCAAGAAGAAGAAGGGGTACGGTTTCGTTCCGGTTGCCTTGGTAGCCGAGCCTTTCTTGGACTTTTAGAAGAAAAGGACTGGGAACTTAAGGATGCCTCCGGAATATCCGTTCGTCAAGCTCGCGACCGCTTTTCGATTGCAGGATGGCCCCTCAAGGATCCAAGACCAGAAGAGATCTTCGGCTACTTTGAAGCCCATATCGAGCAGGGACCTTTACTCGAAACCATGGGATTACCTCTTGGAGTCGTTTCCGGTATTGTTGCCCAGCAACGGCTCCTTTTCCGTTTCAGGGGAGAGGGCGGCCATGCGGGCTGTCGTCCCATGAAGATTCGTCATGATGCTCTCTGCGCTGCAGCTGCTTTCGTTAGTTTTGTCGAGGACTCCGCCCTGGCGGAACCTGAAGCGGTCGCTACCGTCGGAGAAATTCACTGCCGACCCGGAGCCGTTAACATGATTCCCCACCTCGTCGAGCTCGCGGTCGATATACGGCACCCTCAGGAAACCGTGTTAGACAGGTTTTCTCAAAAGCTCCAAGAGAAAGCTATAGAGATAAGCAGGCAACGGTTGGTCGAGGTCGAGTGGCAAAAAACCGAGCGGTTCGGAGCCGTGGGCTCGGATCCAAATTGGCAAGATAGGCTCAGTGCCGTCCTCGCCACGATACAGGGGGAAGCTCCCCGGCTCTGGAGTGGAGCCGGTCACGACGCAGCCGTTTTCGGTCAACATGTTCCCATGGTGATGCTCTTTGTCCGTTGTCGAGGAGGGATCAGCCATGACCCCGCCGAGTGGGTATCGCGGGATGATATCGCCCTTGCCCTCAAAGCCATGGTTGGATTCATAGAGGGATTTCTTCCCAGTTCAGCTTAGAATCGATCGATGAATAATTTTGATTGGGTATTTCGACAGGTCGGTGTCGTAACGGCCGAAGGACTGTCCATGATGGATATCGGGATAAAGGATGGAATAATTGCAGCAACTGGGGCTATGTTGGACGGTAGGACTCACAATGAGATCGACGGGAAGGGGCGTTACCTTTTTCCCGGAACCATTGATCCCCATGTCCATTTCGATGAGCCGGGAAGAGAAGATTGGGAAGGGATCGCCACCGGTTCACGTGCCCTTGCTGCCGGAGGAGGCACCTTGTTTTTCGACATGCCCCTTAACTCCCTCCCGCCCACGATCGACATGGTAAGTTTCCTTTTGAAGAAAAGGGCAGCTCTTGCCACCTCCCTGACGGATTTTGCCCTTTGGGGAGGGATCGTTCCCGGTAATAGCAAGGAACTCGAAAGGTTGGCAGAAGCCGGAGCGATCGGCTTTAAAGCCTTCCTTTGCCCAACTGGAACTCCCGAGTTCGGTTGGGTCGATCGTCATACTCTTCTTAAAGGGATGAGGCAGGCGGCAGCACTCGGTCTTCCCGTCGCGGTCCATGCTGAATCAGGACGGATCGTCACCAAGCTTACCCAGCGATTACGGTCTCAAACGGTCGGGAATTGGCGAGACTATATTGCCTCTCGACCCTTAGCAGCGGAAATCGAAGGGGTCAAAGAAGCTCTCGAGTGTGCAGGAGAAACGGGTTGCAAACTCCATCTTGTGCATGTGAGTGCACCCGAAGCCATTACCGTTGTCGAAGCCTACCGTGGCCAGGGAGTGGACGTAACAATTGAAACTTGTCCTCACTACCTCCTCTTTTCCGAGGAAGACTTAGAACGGCTCGGGGTACTCGCTAAGTGTGCTCCCCCACTTCGTAGTCGGCAGCAGTCCAAAGAGCTACTTCAAGCTCTTCTCCAAGGTAAAATCGATCTGCTTGCCTCGGATCATTCCCCCTGCCCTCCCTCCGCTAAATCCACTTCAGACTTTTTCGCTGCTTGGGGAGGGATCTCCGGTTGCCAACACCTCCTTTGCCTATTCCTCGAGCTAGTTGTTACCCAAAGGGATATCTCGGGATTCCCTCTCGCCGCCCGGCTATGTTCCCTGGGTAGTGCCCGTCGCTTCGGTATTCTTAACAAGGGAGAGATTAAGATCGGCAACGATGCCGATCTGACACTTATAGAACTCAGAGAACCTAAGCCTATTGCACCCAAAGACCTCTTCTATCGGCATCCCATAAGCCCTTATGTGGGACTCACAACCCGTATCTGCATTCTCCTCACACTTGTCCGGGGAAAGGTCGCCTTTTCTCGCCTCGGTCATCCGGTCGATTCGCACGGCCGTTTCGTTCCCGGACCTTGTGCACAAGATGCCTAGGCCTTCATTCGAAACAGGCTACAGGCTATGCACGGCCGATCGCTCTTGTAAGCTTCCCGCTTGTGCTTGGCACGCTAGCTGCTTTTTACTCCATGGGTCTTATGAAAATCATTAGCCCAATACCCGAAAAGAAGGCACGAATTGAAATCATTCCTCTCATCGACATCATGGTATTCCTGATGGCCTGCATGATGATGGTAAACCTCGAGATGATCCGAATGCGTGGGCTTAAGCTCAACTTGCCTACCGCACAGACGGCAACCCCTGAAAACAAGTCTGATTTCCTAACGCTTTCGATCAAGGAGAGCGGAGCGGTCTTTCTCGAGAAGGAGGAAATCGACCGCAATGCCCTCGTCGATGAGCTTAAACGACGGAAAGAAAAGAATCCCAACCTGCGCATTTATGTCCAGGCCGACATGAACGCGATGCACGGAGATGTCGTGAAGGTCCTCGACAAGGTGCGCGCGGCGGGGATCCAAAAGATCGGTTTCCAGGTAAAGGAGGAAGCTCCTCCATCCGAGAAGTCCCTTTCTCCTAAACCTTAAAAGGAGAAAAAAGTGAAGAACAATGGAAGGATAGCTTAATGACCTCAAGAATCCAAGTTAGACATTTAGGAGAACTCATGCCACGCTTGGGCCGACCATGGCTCGTTCCTTTGGGACTTCGTAACTATCCAATCGATAGCTATTTATGGCATAGGCGATGGGCCATGTTTTGCGTTGTCCTTTTCTTTGGATTTCTCCTATTTCTTGGCGCGGGTAACAAAGAACAGTCTATTGTGGATCTCCTTCTTCGGGGTGCTGTAATCCCGGTGTCCTCCCCTCCCCAGGAAGAAGAAGTCAATAGCCCTCCGATAGAAGTGGAATTTACTCCCCCACCCCCTCCTGAACCGCATCCGGAGTTTATTCAACCGAAAGAACAGCCTCCCCCACAACCCGTTCCTCTTCCAGAAAAGAAACCCGAGCCAAGGCCAGAAATGCCAAGAACGACATCTATTCAACCGATAAAGAAGACAGCCCTGAGTACTCCGCCACGACAGGTTACTCGCTATGCAGCCGCTGCTCCTCGAGTTGGTGATGCCAACACGCCTAAACCCCCCTACCCTTATGAGTGTGCTATCCGCAGATACCAAGGAACTGTCGAATTGTCTCTTACCGTTGTCCAAGGGCGTATTGTTAGCGTTGATATTGTTCGATCATCGGGCTTTGCCATGCTCGATTCCAATGCCCGCCAATGGATCTTGCATCGTTGGAGGCTCCCTTCCACCCTGACGGGAACCTACACCATCCCTATTATTTACAGGCTTGAATAGAGATCTATCGGGTTAATGCAAAAACAAAATCAAAGAAGGAGTGAATATGAGCTTTGCTAATATTATTCTAAATACCTTCTTCCGAGGAGGCCCGATCATGTGGCCCCTGCTTCTTACCGCTATCATCGCCTTTGCTACGGTGTTTGAACGGATCTTCTGGTGGTCAATGGTCCAACTCCGACGAAAGGGAAGTAGACTTTCTGAAGTCTATAACTTTCTTAAAAGCGGCCAGATCGAGGAAGCGGTAAAACTTGCCCAAGCATCTAAGGATCCTGTCATGAAAATGATCTGGTGGGGACTTACCCACCATGAAACATCCCTGCAGAATGCCTTGCAAGTAGCGGCAGGCTTTGAGCTAAAGGAAGCAGGACGCGGACTTGCCATTCTCGATACAACCGTCACTTTAGGACCTCTATTGGGACTCTTGGGAACCGTTACGGGCATCATGAATGCCTTTCACTTCGTCGGTAACGAGGAGCTTGCAGCAGTCAAGGTAAGCGGGGGTATCGCCGAAGCCCTTATCGCCACCGCAACGGGACTAGCCCTTGCCATCTTTGCTCTGATCCCCTTTAACTACTTCAGCCGAAAGGTGGCTAATCTCCAGTTTGATCTCGAGACGGCAGCAAGCAACGTGGAGCTTCTCCTGCAAAGCCGAAACCGCGGTACGGCTGAAACGAAGAGTGACATTCTTACCTTGTCGATAAAAGACAACGGGAAAGTCTTGCTCGAGAAGACGGAGATCGATAGGAACGAGCTTGTCGATGTGCTAAAACGAAGAAAAGAGCAGGAACCTAATTTGCATCTTTATGTTCAGGCCGACGCGAACGCCAATCAAGGGGATGTCGCAAACATCCTCGATAAGGTATGGGCGGCAGGGATACAAAAAATCGGTTTCCAATTCAAAGAGGAAGCTTCACCGCTCGGTCGTTAAATTTTTCCTGCCCAAAGCTCCCTTCCTACAAGCTGAAAGGAAAAAGGAAATGGAAGAAAAGGGGAAGAATAACCTTCTGATTATTAGAACCCTAGTTGGACATCTAAGCAAGCTTGTCCATCCCTCAAGCCGACCATCGCTTCTTCCATTAGATATTGCCGATCATTCAATTAATCGAGGGCTGGACTACCGGTACCGGCGATGGGCTTTTCTTTATGTCTTAAAGGGGATAAGATCCGACCGGCTCCCTCAAGCTTCGAACCCAAAGGAAAGGTTAAGTTCAAGAAGTTATCAAGACCGGGTTTCAATTGATTCCTCAACCCCTTTTCGATTACATCAACTTTATCCCTTTGTGGTCGCCTTCTTCGCTTGGACATTCGCAGTTTATGATTTTTTGCTCTTTGGTCTTCTCCTCCCCGTGCTGGCCAAGGAATTCAACTGGACGGCAACGCAAAGCGTTTCCATTGCGTTTTGGGTTACAATTGCAAGCTTTTTCTGCTCTCTTCTTGTCGGACCTATCGCTGATGGTTTTGGACGACGCAATGCCCTTGTTCTTACGGTGGGTGGAGCAGCCCTAAGCTCGGGGTTAACCGCTTTTACGACTGGCCCTCTTTCCCTTATACTCGCCCGATCCCTCTCCGGCCTTGGCTACTCGGAACAGGCGGTCCAAGCGGCATATCTTGCCGAGCTCGAAGCCGTCGAAAAACGTGGGCGTTTCTATGGCTTTATCCAGGGAGGATGGCCATTCGGACAACTCCTGGCCACCGGTGCAGCAGGTTTGCTTCTTCCCTGGGTGGGTTGGCGCGGCGTTTTTCTCATCGCCAGCTTCCCCGCCGTAATCATATTGTTAGCTCGGCTCTGGCTCCCGGAGAGCCCTTACTTTCTTCGACTAAGGCGTTTTCGTCAACTTTACCGCCGTAACCCTGAAGTGGCCGTTCGATATGCCTTAAAGAACCGCATGGATGTGGAAAGCTCACGGCAGTTCCTGCTTACCCAACTCCTAGCTCCAGAGCTCCGTGGGCAGTTTCTCTTTCTACTCCTCGCCTTCTTTTTTAACTGGTTTGCCGGAGAAATCTTCACGGTCTTGATTACCACCCTTCTTACACAGTTCAAGGGATTGAGCTACGGGGAGTCGCTCTGGGTTTTTGGCTTGGGAAGCGCCGTTGCCTACGTTGGATATGTTACCCACGGACTGTTAGGTCATATCTTGGGTCGACGAGAGACTGTGGCGATGGCTTGGACGGCCTCGGCGGTCGCCTACGCAGCCCTACTCTTTCTTGCTAAAGGATTTTGGACCGTGACCCTGCTCTATGCCCTTGCCGATTTCTGGCGAGCGGGAGCCTACGGTGCACTCTTCCCTTACATCGCCGAGTCTTTTCCCACTCGTGTCCGGGCCAGTGCTACAACTTTCATTAACGCAATTGGACCGCTGGGTGCAATTGTAAGTTCTTTGCTCTTCAGTATCGCTCTTGCTCACGGGATCAGTGGCATCTATGCTAGTTTTTGGATCGGGGTTCTTCCCACGCTTTTCTCCGGACTCCTTCTCTTATGTTGTCGTCGTGTGCCTCCCGGTATGGAGCTTGATAGGATCGGTCAGTAAGGGGAAAGCCTTTTAAAATAACCGTAGTTTTTTTCTCAAAATAAAAAGGCATGATCCCTTTATTCCACTTTTAAGCTAAAGACCGAAAATCCTCCCTTTACCCTCGTTATATCCTTTCGTTCGAGAGAAAGGGAAGTCGAAATGAAAACGGGGAAAGCACCAGCCGATAGTTTTATTGGGTAATTCTTGATAGTGTCTCATTCGTATTCAATTGATTAGCAGCAAAAAAAGCCGCTCTAGGGTTGGCTCAACGCGACAACTACGGTTTTCTTCCCGGATGGAGGATGTTCACATTTCAAAAGGACTTATGGACCAAATGAAAAAGGACGAACTCCAAAGGCAACGGCAAACACAACCCTGCTCCCAACGATAAAATGTAATACCAAAGAATCGGCAAGGATGGGGGGATTGCTCTTTGACTGAGCCATTGTGCACAGGAAGGGAAAAAGGCGATTCTATCAGTTTTCTTATTGATAAGCTTCCCCTTCTAGATAAAAGTTCTCTGCCCAAGGGTCAGCTCCAGCTCCCATTGGAAGGACCCTACCAAGATCAAGGAAGTTAGTGTTGTAAGGCACGGTAAACCATGGGCTTATGGTTGGGATAGCTTCCGGAAGCCTCGTCAGTCCAAAACCAACTCCGCCTCTGGGCCAAACGGTTTTACAGTGATCTTAGTCAGAATGAATTTATCATTACACTAGGGATAACGATCCTTGGCGTCCTTTTTCGGTGCTTTGTTCAACCCCTTTGAATGAAAGTAAGGGATGGGAACAGTCCCGAACTTTTCTCTAGTCCTTAAGTACAACTCATTGTTCATTTCGATTATGGAAAAATTTCGAAAAAGAGATGTCTACAGGTGTTTTAACCAAGCAGACATCGGGGTAAACGATACCGAGTTGATGGGAGAATAAAAGACCCCAATACCCGTGGATTGCAGGAGCCATCTTGGTCGGCTCACCAAGTGGCGATTTTTTCTTATTGCAAAACAAGCTAATTACTTGTTCCCCAAGCTCCTGGCCAACCCTATGAATATTGCTCGACAAATAATTGAGGATATCGACTTCCATACGAACATTCGGCCCTATCAACCGAAGAATCCCCTGGAAAGCATCCATGTCCTAGCAAACCCGATATGACGACCAGGTATAGCTCTCAGACTGGAGAAGCACACCTGGAAATAGCACGTTGTGTTTTTTGTCTCTTTTATTATTTATAGGAGTATGGGAAGCATAAAAGAGCAGGCTAAAAGTCTCCAATCGGGTACCAAGCTTCTTTTGCGGTATGCCACCAATCCCATATGAGGCAGTTGGAATCAAAAACAAAATCGCCTTCTATTGAAGAAAATTCCACTTAAGCCGATCCGCCTACCACGCATGAGAAAAGGAGGAAGTTAAGGATGAATTCTAAAAAGCATTTCTCCTAATCAATCCATAAGCTTAGCCATTGCAAACAGGGAAAGGAAGCCCAACGGGAGAATGGAATTGTAAAGCCCATCCTACTGAATCCAAATCGATACTTGAACCACTGGCTAAGGATTACCATATTGACTCCCTTAAAGGTTAAGGGATCGATCCTATTCCAATTTAGTCAAACTGCTTGAAATTAGGTTTTTTCTACTTCAGTTTGGAGTACTCGACGACACTCCCGCGATCCCTTATTGTTTTATCCAAAGGTATTGGGGACCCCTTAAGACGACCTCCTGGATAATCGACAAAGATGAGTCTTCGCTCAATCAATTACAAAGAGATGTAATCAATTTCGCGAGTCTACATTCGATCTGGATCCAATCAAGTCAAAATCATCAAAAACCAAAAGAAGTTATGCATCTCATTACCGGTTAACCGGGTTTGCCTTTCACCGTGCCGAATATCAAGGGCTCCTTACTCCCTTTAACTTCAAAACTGAATGCCCAAGCAAGGTTCTTCCCTTTCAAAATATTCCACATTCTTATTTATTTAACGATAGCTTCCGATTGTCCAAGATCATTTCTTAATTCTCAAGCAAAGCTACACCCTTGGCTCAGCTGCTTCCTTTGCTGCTTCTCATAAAAAAAATCCTAGCTAGTTAATGTAATGACTACAGCCTCAACTAACCTCGTGAAGGAGTGAATTTTTGAGGCAACTTGCCAATCGTAAGAAAGGGTTCTTCCTAGTAAACATCAAGAGTACAATTATGGTCAATAAAGGCTTTTATAAGGCAATCCTTTCCCCAAGCGGGAATTATTACCAAACCTCCATCCTCAGAGTAAATCTTTCCCCCTTTTCCCTTTTTTACGTCCATACCAATATTCTTTCTTCTTGTATCAACCATTTGCTTATTCCGGTTGCAGGTGTACGGTAAAGAGGCTTGCAAGATGACATTATTGCAAACAGGAAGGGATCTTCTTCCTCGAGTTTAAGTTCCTGGCGAACATGGACTTCCGATAACCCACTCAAGCCCGGGTTTCTCAAGCGGAACCAAAAGCGGCTTTTCGTAGCCAGGCAGATTCATTTCTGGAAAGGGATTCAAAGGAAAACCAAATCTCCGTTTAAAGAAGCACTCCTAACGACCGAAGAATCGTGATAGGGATGAGCCCCTGACGTGGAGAGCAAATATTCAGGAGTATTCACCATTTTTACCCGTATCGTTTCTCTCCAGTTGAGATTGCGAACAATTCCTTGTAATTCAAAGGATACCGCATAAAGTCTCAGGAGTAGGTCAGTTCTCTTGGCATACAAGCTGCTTAAAGGATGCCATGAATAAAGATCCACTTTTTGACGAGTGGCATCCAATCTTGGATTCAGAAGATATTCCCGAAGGACAGCTTCGATCCGCTTCCCTCCTCGGACATGATCTAGTCCTTTGGCGCGGTGAAAAAGGAGTCCATGCTTGGCCCGATCTCTGTTTGCACCGAGGAGCACGCCTTTCAATCGGCAAAGTCCAAGGGAACTGCCTTTGCTGTCCTTACCACGGTTGGGTTTATTCTGAAGAAGGCCGGTGTGTGAAGATCCCTGCTCATCCAAGAGTCATTCCTCCAAGCCGGGCCCATATTACGCCCTTTTTGTCAATCGAAAGCTACGGCGTAGTTTGGGTCTCATTGGGAGCTCCTCAAGGGGATCCCTTTTATTTCCCGGAGTGGAAAGATCTTTCTGTTGGTAAGACTCGAACCGGTCCTTACCGGCTTAACGCCTCAGCCCCGCGTGTGCTGGAAAACTTCCTTGACCTTGCGCACCTTCCCATTGTTCATGAAGGCATCCTGGGTGATTTGCGACAGCCGGATATCCCCGATTATCACGTTCAGCAAAGGCCAGGAGGCGGATGGTTAGCCACCGATATCCGTCTTTGGCAACCTGATCCAGACGGTAGTGGCCAACCACAAATCGTCTCTTACACCTACGAGATCATCCGTCCTCTAGTTGCCCGTTTCCAAAAAACAGGGAACGGCAAGAAGTACGGAATTTATGCTGCGGTTCAGCCGATCAATCCCAGAGAAAGTGTCCTATGGATGTGGAATTTTTGGTACCCACAAGATAACGTCACTCCCGAAGGAATCCGTATCCACCAGGAACGCATCGTTGCCCAGGACCGGTTGGTGGTTGAATCCCAGCGGCCGGAGCTCCTTCCCCTTGATCTTGCGGCAGAGCTTCACCTCCCATCCGATCGGCTCTCCATAGTCTACCGCCGCTGGCTCCGTGAACTTGGCGTTAGCTTCGGCACGAGTTGAGAGGTGGAGTTTTCTATCCCCCTTTCCTTTACCGATTCATAGAGCGGGACAAAGCGCATTTCCGGTACGAGCACAAGACCCTTGTTAGTTAACCGAATCTCGGGGATCACAGAAAGGGAAAGGAGGTTAAAGCCCATGAAGGGGAGACGACAACCGACATCATGCCAAGCTTTCTTTAATCGGTGCATCTCTTTAGCTACTTCACCAATTCTTTTCTCTGAGAGAAGACCGGCAATAGGGAGTTCAACCAAAGCTAGAACTCGTCCACTGGAAACAACGCATATTCCTCCTTGGACCTTTTCCAAAATGCGCACAGCAACTTCCATATCCTCAACATTGCTCCCTGCGACTAGCAGATTGTGCGCATCGTGACTTACGGTAGAGGCGACGGCTCCTTGAACCCGACCGATCCCTTCTGCAATACCCCAAGAAATTTCTCTACTCTTTCCATGACGTTCGAGAACGACAAGCCAACTCAACTTCCCCTCTTCAATCAACCTAAGAATCTCACCTCCAGAGGTCACCATTGTTAGATGGCGGGACAGAATTCCCTGAGGCTCTATTCCAAGGACGTGGAAAAGCTTTGGGATCTTGGGAAGTGAGGGAGGGCTAAGCGTTTGCCGCGGTAACCGCACCGTTCGATAAGCAGATCGTGGATAATGATACCGGATATTCAAGGCTTGCTCAAGACTCTGGGTGATCTTTCCTTTCTCGACTACCAACTCTCCGCCAAGCCAGGTGTTTTGAACTTGTCCTTGATCATCAAGCAACACCAAATCGGCACGGCGACCGGGTGCCAAGCCCCCTATCTCCCCATCCATTCCAAAACGGAGTGCGGGATGAAGAGAACCGAGGCTCCAGCCAAGCGGTCGACTAAGACCATGACGCCAACACTCGCGGACGACCCAGTCGAGCCCAAAAAGCAGAAGGTCTTCGGGATCTCGATCGTCGGTACAAACGCAAAGCCGCTTAGGGGAAGCACCTAAGCGTGTCACAGCTTCGATTGCCTTGGGAAGGCTATGCCACGGCGTCGAGGGTGGACCTCCACGCAGGAAAATCCAGATCCCCGCTTGGAGCATCGCTAAAGCGATATCACCCTCTGTCGCCTCATGGGTATCGGTGATCCCGCTTGCGGCATAGGCCGCCACAAATTCCTCCCCATAGATGTGACCACAAACAGGACGACCCCGCCTGAGAGCTTCCCGGAGAATAGCATGGGCATGGGGATGACCCGAAGCGACTGCAACGAAATCCATCTTTTCTCCAAGAGCGATCGCCTCGGGAAATCGATCAAAAATATAGGCAACATCCCACCAATCGATCCTACCCCCAGAGGTTTCAATCCGTTCATTGGTTGCGGGTACGGTACTTGGCACCGTGAGAAAAATGTTAAGAGGGGATCTCCGGCAATCCTCGATCATCCACTTGATTCCTCTTAAACCCAAAACGTTAGCGATCTCGTGGCAATCGCAGAAGACCGTAGTCGTACCGTTAAGTAAAGCTGCTTCGGCATAGGCACATGCACCAACCATGCTACTTTCAATGTGCACATGGGGATCAATGAGCCCAGGGGCCACAATTCCCCCTTCAACGTCATATTCCCTCCCAGCCCAACGAGTTGGTGCAGTTCCCTTGGGCTTCACCGCAGCAATGCGACCTCCCATAATCCAAATTTCCCGGTCAGGTAGGATCGCCTCGGTATAGGGGCAAAGCAACTGGGAATTACGCAATATCAACTCTGGCGGCCATTGACCCGAGGCGACCAGGGATAGTGAACGGGTCATTTTTGTAAGAGGGGCAATAGCAAAGGGCTTCTTTCGGCTAACCATAGTTGATGTATTGGGTATATAAGCAAACTTCATGCCACAAGGATGGACTGCATCGCTTGAACTTGGCACAGGTTCTGCTTTTTCACTTCTCCGGAGCCAAGTTCGAAATGAAGGTAAAGACCGGGCAAAGACAGTTACCTCTACCCACTGCCCAGTCCCTGTCTCTTTTCCCGTCAAGGACTCAACTCTTCTCCTTTCTTTTCTGGTGGCTTGTAGCAGCTTCAGCCTTAAATTCTTCCGAAACAGCCTCGTCTTTCCCGCAGGCTTCTTCAACTTCCGAGCCCTCAACGCCTTTATCCGATCCGCCAAGTACTCCAAACGACATATCCACTCCAGAACCTACTGCGGCCGGTTCGTCAGCTCCAGGAGGTCAACAGGGCAGCCTTCCCGGCATGGTGGTCAGTACAACCGCTCCCGGCGAGTCGATGCTTCCGACGGCCACCCCCACCGAGTCTGGAGCCTACGGGCAGCCGATGAACGTGCTCGATATCCCCAGGCAACTCTTTCCCGTCAACCAGAAAATCTTGCAAACCGAGGGAGCCGGTACCCAGGGTTGGTTTGATCCCGTCAGTACCGCTTTTCTTTCCCCCGGTTCGACTGCTGCCGCAGGTAACAACCTTGTCTTTGCGCCCATGATTCGAGGCATGCCTCCTCTGGGCTATATTAACGGGATGCAAATGACAATGCAGGACGCAGGTTGGTGGAACCTCCCGTGGAACTACAACATGGTTGAATCGATGGACGTGATCGAGGGACCGCCCAATGCCGTCCTTGGCGAGTTCCAGCCCAACGGCGGGGCCGTCAACTACATCACCAAGCAGCCTTACTTTGACCGGTTCCGCGGTTACGTATGGGATACAACCGGGATGTACGAAAATTACCTCTGGGGAGCTGACATCGGCGGACCGATCGACAAGGAAAAGAAGATCGCTTACCGATTCAGCTACATGGGAATGGAGAACGGTAGTTACTATCAATACCAGTATAACGACCAGCAGAACTTCTACCTGGCCTTGAGCGCTCGGCCCTCCGACAATTACTCGGTTGATTTCTACTCCGATTTTGGTACCTACAACTTTAACATCCTCGATTTCATGAATCGGCCGACCAACGAGCTGATCAACAACGATCTATACCAGACCGGGGCTTTAGCTCCCTCGCAAGTAACATTCGGATTTCCCCCATTCAACACCTATGCGGGGCCGCTTGTTCCCATTAGCCTGCGCTCGACTGCCATGAACCCGGCCAGCGGTGCCCAGGGGATGAGCGGCATGCTCCAGTTGGTTCAAAACTTAATCGTCAATGACGATTTGCGGGTTCGAAACAACACTTTTGTTTTTTACATCCGTAGCTCGCTCATCGACTATGCACAATGGGAGGACATAGACATCACTGGAGACTACGAGGTATTCAATCGGACCGAGGTTTTAGCGGCCCTCCACCCCGAAGAGGCTCTCTTTGAGCAGAACATCGATGCGGGGCTTGAGTTCGGATTCCAACGCAACCTCGATTACGAAGCGGTTTCCTTCTTTGGGATTCAAAACGCCTGGAGCATCGTCAATCCGAACAATCCTACCCTAGCCAATCCTTACCTTTGGAATGCCGAGCTATCGACTTCCTTTATGGCGGGCGTAGGCAATCCTCTCGCTTTCGGTGGGGGAGATTGGCCTATTCCTTCGGCTCCTCCCGGGTGGTATTTTGAACCCTTAAACGGTTATTCGCTTACCGAGGATTCGCAGTTTTGGGAAGTTGCCCCCTTCTACCAGCACAACATCCACTTCACCGACAAACTCATGCTCCTGGTGGGCGGTCGGGCGACAAACCTCTTCATCAGTGCCCAAACTCCTCCAGGCACGCCGGCTTTCCTTTCCACCAGTTACGACGCGGCCGTGCTCATGCCGATGGTCAACGTGAGCCCGGTCTATAAACCCTTCCCGTGGATGACCGCCTATTTCGACTTCAACTGGGGGTATACGAGTGCGGTGGGAGTCATGGGGGGTTATACACCGATCTATGCTGGGGCCGAGTTCCGACTCGTCAACCAGCTCATCGAGGGAGGAATGAAGTTTAGCCTGCTCAAAGACAAGCTCTACATCACCACGGCAGGTTTCCAACAGAACTTGTACATCCCCAACGTCGGGTTGCCCCCAGCTCCGGCTTACATCAAGGGCTTTGAACTTGCCCTCACCTACCAGCCAACCAAGAACTTCTGGGCTCGCATCCAGTATCTTCTTGCCAATGGTACCGAGGACTGGTCAGGGCTTCCCATAGGCCCCTTCCAGTTCCAGACCTATTCAACATCAACCGCATTGGCCCAAGGCCTTCCCCTCAACAACGCGACCAGTTATCCCCCAGGCAAGTATGCCTTTGTGGGTTGGCCCGATCAATCCTTGACCGCTATGGTTACCTACCAGACCAACATGGGCCTAGGGGTAACCCTTTCGGCACTCGTTTTGAGCAACCAGTATCTCGATTATTCTTACAACCTAGAAATCCCCACCGAGTATGTCATCAATGGGCGCCTTTTTTACACGACATCCCAGTGGGATTTTGCTGTAAACATTTATAACCTGACAGATAACCGGCATTTGTGGTTTCCCTACGGCCCAGGAGTAACATTCGGCAGGGAAATGAATACCGAGCAGATCGTTGCTGGATTACCTTTTTGGATACAAGGCACGGTCGCCTACAGGTTTTAATTCCCATGAACCAAATCACGACTCATGTCCTTGATCTCTACCATGGAAGACCGGCCGAAGGAGTGCCTCTTCGCCTCTACCGATCAGACTCAAAGGAGCTCTTGGTCGATTGCCGGACCGACTTAATGGGAAGGGCAGCATGCGTCCCACTTGAAAAAAAAATTTTCGAGTCCGGGTGGTACGAAATCGTCTTTGCGATAGCGAGCTATTTTACCAGAAAGGGGGTTATCCTTCCGGATCCTCCCTTTCTCGACGAGATCGTGATCCGTTTCGGAATTAGCCAACTAACCAATTCCCTTCACATTCCCCTTCTCGTTACCCCATGGAGCTACACAGTTTACCGCGGTCAATGAAGAAAGAAACTCCCTTCCAAGCCAAAAAGAAAGCCCCTCCTCTCAAAGCAGGGGGAGTCGAGTGGGTCGATTGCCAGGAAGTTCATGCTCAGCCAAAAAGCCTTTTTCGGCTCTGGATGGCAGCTAATGTCAACATCGCTACCTTAGGGACCGGTGCGATTGCTACGACTCTTCTGGTCCTTCCTTTCTGGAAAGCAATCCTGGCCATTATCGCTTCTAGCTTACTTGGCTCTCTTACCCTAGGTTTTTTCTCTACTTACGGGGTTCGCTATGATGTTCCCATGATCGCCATTTCTGAACGATGGTTCGGGTCAACGGGAAACAGGGTCTTTTCCTTGTTTTCCTTTCTGAGCGGAACAGGATGGTTTGCCGTCAATACCGCCGTTTGTGCCTACGCCCTAGAAAGATCTCTCCCGATCCATCCCGTCCTGGCTATCTTTCTTCTTTCCCTAGCTCAAACCCTTTTCGCATCGGTTGGTAACAAGCTCATCTTAAAGGCAGAAAACGCCTGCTACCTTATCCTCCTATCCCTCTTCACCGTTATCACCGCCTTCTGCCTGCTTTCTCTACCGACGGGGTCCTATTTAGCTCCAAATCCAGGGAGCAGAGGAGAAATCCCCGGGGCATGGATTCTCATGATCAACATCGGTCTTTCCAACTTCAGTGGTTGGTTACCTTTCGCAGCCGACTATTCCCGCGGTATGGGTCAGACCCAAAAAAACCGTTCGATCGAAAAAGAAGTCTTTTGGTACGCTTTCTTGGGGTCGTTCTTTTCGACGAGCTGGGTCGAAATTCTAGGTGCTTTTCTTGGGAAAAGCATCCGTTCCGAAAACCCGACAGATCTGCTTTTTACTTTGCTCCCAAGCTCCCTTCACCTTCTCCTAGCAGCCGCAATTGTGATCGGAACAATCAGTGCCAACATGATCAATCTTTATTCGGCCGGCCTTTGTCTTCTAGGTACTGGAATCCGCATTCCCTTCTGCCAAGCTTCGATCTTTGTCGGCATAACGGGTTTGGGAGCGGCCCTTTTTGGTTATCGCCACTTCTACCAGCGGTTCGAAGAGTTTCTCTTCCTCCTCGACTTCCTCGTCTTACCTCGGATGGCGATTTTAGCCATAACCCATCTCAGAACACGAACCTCGCGCATTCCACTGCTCAAGAGTGGAACGATCGGCTTTCTTTGCTGGCTTTTGGGAGTGATTGTTTCTATTCCTTGGATTAGGCAAGAACCCTTGTTCATAGGAAGGATGGCCGCAACGTATCCCCAATTGGGGGATCTCTCCTTCTTACTCGGCTGCACGGTCTCTTCCCTGTCTTACTGGATCTTCACCAAGCCTGTCCAGGAATTTGCCCCACCAACAGAAGTCAACCCGCTAGCCTCATTAAACAATCGGCCAACACCCGGACCCCAGCTTCGATTTGTTGAGGAGAGCTGTACTCTTCGGGACAATGGCTCTTCCCTTCCCGGCACGGAATGAAAATCATTACAACCGGGCAGAGTTGAGCCATAAAAAGAGAGTCGTGATAGGCCCGACTTTTCATCGGTCGTGCCGCAAACCCTAACCGGTGGGCACTTTCCAAAACTAACGCCACCAGACCCGGGTCGCTGAGGGCAGGAGGGTCTTCGTAGATCACCTGCCAACTTAGCTTGAGTCCCCGCCGCTTTGCAATTTCCTCGAACGCTCCACGGATAGTCTGAGAGAGGAGGTGTCGTCTCTCCAGGTCGATGTCCCGCAGATCAATCCCCATCGTAACGCTCCCGGCAATAGAGTTGAGAGTTCCAGGGCTCACGGTAATCTCGCCTACCGTGGCAACCGTGTCGATTGATCCTAGCTCCTTAGCAACACGCTCCACGACAAGGATGCCCTCGGCGGCTCCGGCCAGAGCATCACGCCTTTGAAACATCAACACCGTACCCGCATGTCCGCTCACTCCATCCCAACGAACCCTATAGGCGGCCGGGGCGGCAATAGCCTCTACAGCTCCAATTACTTTTCCTTCCCTCTCAAGGATCGGACCCTGCTCAATGTGAAGTTCAAGAAAAGCCGCATAACGAGGTGGAAAAATCGAGGAAAAGGGAATATCCACTAATCCTGCCTTCTGACGCAGTTGGGCAAAACTTTGATCCTCCTTGTCCCTCAACGTTTCCAACTCCTCCTGGCGCAGCCTTCCTGCAAGCACCCGGCTGCCCAAGCAACTAATACCAAATCGCGTGGGTTCCTCGGCAGTGAAAACCACCAGTTCCAGGGATCTCCTAGGTCGAAATCCTCCTTCACGAAGGGCTCGAAATGCCTCAAGTGCTCCAATGACTCCAACCGTTCCATCAAAACGGCCTGACAGGGGAACAGCGTCAATGTGAGAACCGGTGGCAATCGCCGGTAGTTCGGGTTCTTCACCCTCCCAACGGGCAAACAGGTTCCCCACCGCGTCTTCTCGGAAAGCAAGACCCGCTTCCTGTAAACGATCCTTTAGCCACTTCCGCGCCGCTATATCAGCTGAAGAAAAGAGCACTCGAGTTATCCCCGAGGAGGTCGAGTCGGAAAAAGCCGACAACTCTTCAAGAAGAGAGATGATCCTTTCGGTGCGGATTGGAAGCAGGGTCGCGTCCGGTCGATCCTTCATTTTTTCCTAGCCGCTAAGGGGATGGCGACCAACGTCCTTGTAATAAATATAACAAGCAGGTGTGGGTCCCAGTGCAGCAAACCACTGCGGACAATAGGGAGCCATCCAGATAGCATCACCGGCAACAACGGGATACCAGCGTTCATCCAACCGGTAAATTCCCCTTCCTTCCAGCATCAACAGTCCATGTTCCATCACGTGAGACTCCACAAAAGGAAGAGAAGCTCCCGGCTGGAAATGGAAGAGATTCACCGCCATGTCAAAAGATGCATCCTCGGGAAGAAAGGTCTTGAGAAGTGCATGCGAATCACCTAGAAAAGGATGACCAATTATGTCCTCGTTTCTCCCTATCAATAAAGGTGGAGGAACCAATCCAGGCAGAAATGCATAAGATTTTTGAAAAACGACGGCATGGGCCCCAGAGCTTCTTGCACGGATCTTCCATTCAATACCCGGGGGAGAAAAAAAGAAACTCCCCTCGGAAAGTTCTGCCGATCGCTCCCCAAGTTCGGCCACCGCTTCTCCGGAAAGAAGGTAGAAAAAAGTCTCCACCCCAGGAGGGCTTGAGCCGCCGGACTCTCCCGGTTCCAAATGAACAAGGAATTGAACGAAACCTGCACCGATTCGAGGTGAAATGAGAATCACTGTCGCATGGGAAGGAAATCCGGGTATCCCACCACGAACATGCCCTGCAGGATCGAATAAGGCATGCCTTTCAGCTATTACAGTCCGAGTCAGACCCAGAAGCGATTGACGAACAGAAAACTTTTCTTTTAAATGACCTGGAACCGTCATTGAACTGAATCTCCTAAAGCAGCTTTCGTGCCGTAACATCCGGCAGGGGCTTTGCCTCAAGGAAGTTGTCAGTCGGCGTTTCCCTGGTACAGCTTCTGCTTTACTTTTTCTTTACAAAGGAGCTCCCTTGAAAAGAAATGAAAAGAGGACAGGCTTTCCTTTAACGATCAACGGGATCACCCATTTCGTGGAAAAGGTCGAACCCGGCCAGACACTGCTTGATTATGTTCGATCCATTGGTCTTACCGGAGCAAAGGAAGGATGCAAGGAAGGTGAATGCGGAGCCTGTGCCCTTCTTTGGGTGGAAGAGAAAGAAGGGAAATCTTGTCTCCGAGCCATTAACAGCTGTCTTATCCCTATTGTTGCCGCGGCCCATCGAGAAATTTATACGGTTGAAGTTCTAGCCGAAGGAGATCGGCTTTGCGACGCACAGCGGGTGATGGTGGAAGAGGGAGGATCTCAATGTGGCTACTGCACACCCGGGTTTGTGGTTACACTCTTTGCGGAGCAAAGCGATCGCAAAGAGGGGAAAGTGGATCTTGGAAGCCTATCGGGCAATCTTTGCCGCTGCACCGGTTATCGACCTATTAAGGATGCTGCTTTACGGCTACATTCTCTAAAGTCTGATCATCCGCTATTCAAACGGCTATCTAACCCTCCTCCAAGGCTTGAAAAGGTATTATTCGAGTCAGGACCTGAGCGTTTCTTGAGACCAACAACTCTAGACGAGCTCTGGGAACTTTTTCATCTCTATCCGGAAGCTCGTTGGGCGGCAGGAATGACCGACCTCTCTGTAGAACGCAATATTCTCTTTCGCCGATTCCCCTGCCTGATCAGCCTTGAGGGGATAACCAAGCTGCGCATTTTCTCGGAAAGCTCCCGGGGGATTGAAATCGGCGCTGGCCTTTCTCTTCGTGAGATTGAGGAACGGCTAAGAACTATCCCCAATCCACCACCAGGTTTTGCGGAATGGTTTCCCCTATTTGCTTCACCTCTCATTCGAAACCGAGCAACACTGGGGGGTAACCTGGCAACGGCTTCCCCGGTGGGAGATTCCGCTCCTTTACTCCTCGTTCTCCAAGCTCGGCTTTTGATTCTTTCCCCAAAAGGGAGTCGCGAGATCCCCTTGGAAAAATTTTTTCTCGGTTACCGGAAAACAATCCTTCAGCCTGGAGAAGTCATAGTCTCTGTTTGGATTCCCAAGCCCTATCCCTCAATCGTCCGTTTCTACAAGGTAGCCAAGCGACAAAGCGATGATATCGCAACTGTCTCCATGGCAGCCGCTGTCGACCTCGATCCAGATGGCTTCATCCAATCAATCCGTTTAGCCTTTGGAGGAGTTGCCGAAAAACCCATCCGGGTAGAGCCTGTAGAGCAAGAACTTATTGGAAAGCCTTGGGAACTTCCCGTCATTAGGCAAGCTAAACTCAAACTTAACGATTCGCTTTCTCCAATAGATGACCACCGGGGAAGCAGATCTTATCGAGTCGCATTAACGCAAAACCTTTTAGAAAAGTTTTATTGGCAAACCCCTATTCTTCCCCATAAAACCTCTTTCGGTTAATGCCTACCCACCTCTGCAAATGGACTCTCCCGCTATATTGAGGACTACATCGCATTTTTTCAAAACTTGCTTCATAATTAAAATAAGCTCCATCTAGCTCCATTCTGTAGATCTGCTTAGAAATGTTCTCCGGATTTCCTGCATCCCTTATGTCCTTACAACTAAAGAAATTTCTGGGAGAATGGCATAGGCTTTGGCAACATTGAGCAATCGCCATCACCCACCGTGGAAGCCTTCTTCACCTCCTTCGATCTAACGGTCGGTTTGTCCTTTTGGGAAGAGTTTAGAGGCTACACTATTGAGAGAAACGGTCCTGAGTTTTTAAACAGATTTTAAAGCTGAAAGGGGATCTTTTTTCTACAAGGACATTAGAAAAAATATTTTAAACAATTTTCTAGAACTACACCATCTTAAAGAGCGGATGCTTTGGCAACTACCGTTTCTCTGAATATCTAATCCAGTTTGCACTTGATGGCCCTACCGAATCTTGCATTTTGTTTTAACCCGGTGGAAAGCAAGGCTTTTTAACCTTCAGCACAACTTGCAAGATGGGCATTGTCCCCTGGAGAGGTGTATCTGAAAAATGTTTCATAAGTTAAATTTGAAAGTTGAAATAGGATTGTGCGAAACCTAGATGTATTCGGACACCGAGACCTAATTGAGCGTTCCAATCCTATCCACAGATGAGTTCTGAGCTGCACCCGCCAACACCCGGAGTGGAAGGAAGCGGTTCGCAGGGGGCTTTTGAGCGACGATCTCCTCCCGCTCCCATCCATCGTTATATCCCTGGCCAATACGATGAACAGGTTATAAGACACAATGGATAGGTTAGAGGTGGTCAACATCGAGGCTAAGAAAGAAGGGAAAAGGGATACTAAGGAACTGGGAGAGCCGATCGCATCGCTTGGGAAAGAACTATAGGCCGCAGGAAAAGAAAGGAACCAGGATTCCAAGGTCTAATGGGACAACATCGATGGTTTGAAGGAAGCCTCCATGGGGGGTCTCGTTGCGTCCCACCCCGACAAGTTCGTGGACGAATTTATCGAGGATGCCCAAATTGTGCGTAAGTCCGAATTGAACAAAAATACTATTCGGCATGCAAGCGTTTCCACGGAAGAGGCGGAGAGAAGGCCAGGAACCTCGACTTTTATTTCCGAGGAATGGGTGGGGGCAAAAGTGTCCACAGCGCGTCCGAGGTTTGCTGGAATGTCGAAGAACGTGACGTCAGGCCTGCCTCCGAAAGGTCCGAGATCCAGGAAAGGGCAACCCGGGAAATCCCAGGTATGCACATGACCCAGCCCTTCTGCTCGTCATCGGCATGGAAGCAACGCCGGAGGCAGTCGAACTGGCAGCCTGGAATGGCCTCTGGGCAGTCGTGGACGGGAAGGTCATGGTCGAGCACGAAACCCTCGCAGACACAGAGCGGTAAGCTCACCGCTTCCATTTCCCTTTCCCAGAACATGCACCAGTAGTTCTCCTTGGTCATGTTTTTATGTCCTGACCTTGCTGTTTTTCTGGCTTGTCACCATTTTACTCCATTCTATTGGTAAATTTTTGCTTCTTGACTTTCTTCCAATTCATTTTGCCATCACAACCTTTTCATCCTTCACTAGCTGTCGCGTTTTCAAGTAAAGATAGGACTATAGGATCGTAAAAAGCGCTCCATAAGACTTACCCCTTACTAATTGGCCCCGGGACAAAGCCAAGTTCGGGCTTTACCTAGCCCGGTGGCACCCCGGGCCTTGCGGTCAAGAGGAGAGCCTTCCCCTCCAGGGGCCAATGATACCTCAAGACTCACGGCCAATACCTGCAAATAGGCATGAAGGAGCATAAACGCTGAGGGTTTAATCCTGAAGTTTCATTCAACTCCACTCCCTCTTATTTGAGCAGGATAATCATTTATATCTTCGTTTTAAACTAGGTCGATTATTTCCTTATTTCCTTTTAATAGGCTTTAAGTAATGGAGAGTCCACTTTAAGGTTGAATTCAAAATGGCTACGAAAATGAACCAACAAGGAGTTCCTATTCGTCCAAGGACCTTTTAGTTGCAGCGTCCGGCCTCAAAGAAGCACGGGTAAAAGGGAACCAGCCAGGTTAACCGGCTTTGCCCCCTTCTCAGGGGATCGTTCCACAGGACGATCTGAAGGATGGAGTTCTTGATGGGATTGAGTGGCTGAAACAAGCAGAGGCTAGCCGCTGCCTTCCAAAGAATAAAAATGGGGGAAGGGAAAGGTGGAAGAAAATGCAACCAAGGCTTTTCAGGTAAGCGGTTGCGACTTGGACCCAAAAAAAGCGATTAAGATCAAGGCAATCCCCCAAGCAAAAGTTTTACGGCTTTTAAAAAAGCTTGCCCGGCACCCTTCAGCGGTCCCATCCAAAAAGAACTTTTGGTTTAAGATAGTTGTTCTAGGAATTCCCCGAGCCTTTCTTTCAAAACTTTAACAATCTTTTCCTCTAAAAAGGGAAAAGGGGATGCTTTTCTTTGATCCCAAAGCCACAACAGTTTTTTACATCCTTCGGCGATCACCGCCTGGTGATCAAAAGCTAGCGGGGGCAGGCGATTCAAAGAAAACAAACCCGCTTCCTTGGCATCATCCCCTGCATCCACCTTAAGCTCTTCAAGAGGTCTCAAAGCCAGGTAAGCGATGCTGATCACCCTTCCCCGGGGATCTCTTCCGGGCTTACCAAAAGCCCCCACCTGGACCATCCTGTCAAGCTCCAGCCTTGTTTCTTCTTTAAGCTCCCGCAGGGCCGCCTCTTCCAAGTCCTCGTTTTCTTCCACAAATCCCCCGGGCAATGCCCACATTCCTTCAAAGGGCGGATTTTTCCTCCGTATCAACACGACAAAGAGTTCTTCTTGGTTAAAACCGATCACCACGCTGTCCGTCGTGACGGCATACCGAGGAATCTCTGGACGCAGTCCCACGTTTTTCATGATCCTTGTTTTTTATCTTCGGCTTTAATCGATTTTCCTAATCAGCCAATGATCCGGAGCCGAACGCTTTAAGCGGATCAACACGTATCTTCCCTTTAGCCTTTCTCCATGGAGAACAAAAAGGATTTTATCCCCGGTCCATTCCACGGGATCATATCTTCCCTTGTCCCAAATGGCTACCTTGCCCGCCCCGTATTCTCCAGGAGGAATTTCCCCTTCAAACTGCCCGTAATCAAGATCGTGGTCTTCAACCTGGATTGCCAATCTTTTTTCATCGTCCACGGGCATCCCCTTGGGCAAGGCCCAGCTTTTTAATACCCCCTCCTTTTCCAACCTTAAATCAAAATGATGGGTCCGGGCCCAATGCTCCTGGATGACAAACTGGGGCATGCGGTTCAGTCCTTTCCAAGCAATATGATCACTCAAAGATCATTTTTATTCCAAATAATTTTGACTTTTTTTCGAAATATCTTAAACTGCGCGCATGAAAAACTTATTCAAGTGGAGTTCAGTTATTGTTCTTTCTGTTGCTTTTAGTGTCATCGCTCCTTTACACGCCGCGCAGACTTCTGAAATTGCTAAGAAGAAAGCCAGTTGCGCTTGTCCCGACAAGTGTCCCCGAGCGGAATGCGCCGTGCATAAAGGCAAAGATTGCGATTGTTCTTAATGATCCATGCCTTTTATAAGAAAAAAGGCGGTTGACAGAAGCGCCGAGTATTCTTTTGGCTGGGTTTTTTCCAAGACCATGGGTCGATGGGTGCTGCCTGACCCATGGTTTTTTTTCAACTACCCTAAAAAAACCGTAAAAGTAGGATTTCCTTAGGGCTGTTTAAGGATGGAGCAGGAAGAATAAGAAAGGAAGACTACCTTTACTTTGTCTTAGGTTCCTTGGTCGTTTGAATCGCTATCTTGGTTACCCCATTTTTACGGATGACATCCAAAACAGCGGTTACCTTCTCAAAAGAAGCTTTACAGTCACCATTGAGAAAAACCCTGGGGTCGGGATCCCCGTTTTTTAATTCCGCGATTTTCGAAGGTAACGCATCCAAAGATACTTGATCCTTGTTAAAATAAATATCCCCTTTATCGGTAATGGTCACCGTCGTTTCTTTTTCCTTTCTTTCTACAGCCGAGGAACTTTTTGCATAGGGCAGTTCCACGCTCTGGCCTTCATTCTTAATCATGGCCAGGGAAACCATCATAAAGGTGGCCAGGAGGAAAAACATCACGTCGATAAAAGGAATAATTTCCAGCCTCGGTCTTTTTTTTCTAGGAGAAGCAACTTGCATAAATCAACACCCCTTTAAAGAGTTTAAGGCAACACCGGGGAGTTCGAGGAGCCCTTGGAATTGCCCTCGATCAATGAGGCATTGCTCATAACGGTCCGGGAAGGCAGCTGCTGGTCTTCCTTTTCTTTTTTCAAAAGCAAAACAAGCCTGGTAGAAGCTTCCTCTATCCTTCTTCGGGCCCTTTCCATGCGGGCATTAAAAAAATTCAAAGGAATAATGGCCACAATAGCCACGGCCAAACCAAAACTCACCGCAATTAACGATTCAGCAACCCCTCCCGTGATGGCCGCCTGCTTCCCGGCAATTTCTCCACCTCCCACGATACTAAAGGCATGCATCATACCGGTGACCGTTCCAAGGAGCCCCAACAAGGGACCAAGAGTCACCGCCGTATCCAGGACCACCAACCCCTTGTTGAACCTTTCCAATTGGCTGCTTGCAGCTTCCAGCAAGGCGTCTTCAAGCGATCCTTCCCTGTGCTTTAACCCCTCTTCGAGAACTTTAAGGACGTAATCCTTGCTCTTTCCAGCAATTGCCAGGGCTTCTTCGTACCTTTCCTGCCCGACCAGTTCAAGAAACTGCGTAACCCACTTTCTTTTTCTATTGCGGGTGATTTCTACAAGGAAAAGAAGCCTTTCAAAAATCACCGCAAGCGTTATTACCGAAAGGGCCAAGATCGGCCACATGATCGGCCCACCTTTCAAAAAGAACTGAATCATAAGTAGATTAAGTAGATAACAATATTTCTAAAATTATAGAAGAAAAAAATTCTTAAAAAAAATTTTCCCCCTTTAACCAAGTTGTCAACTGCACTCCCTCTTCCCGATGAGAAACAATTTTACCCCGTCCCCTTTAAAATTATTCCCTTCCCCGGTTTTGCAAAAATAAAACCACGCTTTTTTTTCTCCAAGTTCAGGCCCAAGGCGATCTTATTTACGGCCAAGGATGATGCCGATGGCTATACCGACGAGCAGGGAAATACCTATCGACTGGTAAGGATTTTTGCGGATGATTTCATCGGTGCTCTTGACCCTTTCTTTCGCCTTGTCCACAAACCAATCTTCTGAGTTGCTCAAATAGTCTCTCAATGAATTTAGCTTTGAATTCAACCGATCGATGGCATCCTTGGTTTTTTCTCCTATATCCCCTGCAGTCGATTTTACGAGGACATCCGCATCATGGAGAACCGCCTTAATGTCATTGATCAATTTTTCTCGGGTAACAAACTCATTCATCATTCCTACTCCTGTTTTTAGTTCACGTGAATTAATAATAGCATATTAAAGGAAAAATTGGCAAGCTAGCATATAAAAGCATGATGTCCGGTTTTTTTTCATTTAATCATAACCTTTTCTTTTAGCCGACGCTACCTCGGTGTTCTTTTTCATTCATCAAGATTTAAGGGCGGTCGTTCTCAAGGGCTTTGTCCTTTGCTCTTTTATCCTTGGGTTTACGGCTGAAAAGACCACGGGATTTTTTTTTGATCTCCCCAGGCTCCGCCTTGGGATCAGAACCGATCCTTCCTTTTTTGGTGAGCTACTCTTAATCCGTTAAACCCCTTTTTATCGATGGGTCGATCTTCCTTCTTTTCCCTGGATTCTCCACCCCCAGAAATGCAACAACCCTACCTTAGAACTTTCACATCCAAGGCTTTCAGAAAGCGACCGCCGCAGGCTTAAAAGGGGGGATGATTGAGAGGGGCTATTTTGCTGTGCAGGCTTTGCCCTTTCAAAGACGGCCTTTCCTTTTTTGATCAAGGATTGTTCAAGTTTTTGAGGATCGATAGCCTCCTTTATAACTTCAAGCTTGGCCACCGGCGGAAGTGCATAGGCTATTTTTTTATCTGCCCAAGGCAGATAGATATCGAGAGCGTACCTGGCTGCCCGGCCATGTTTTTTCATCAGTTTCATCGCAGAAGCTGCAGGCATGCGGTCGTCAAATTGGGCTACCATTTCCCGGCCGTTGCCGAAGGTTAACACCAGGAGTTGGCCGGGCCTGAGTTTCAGTTTTTTTTCTAGAGCAGGACTGGCAGCAACACTAAAAGGACCAAGCCGGTTGTTAAAAGCCCCAATGCCTAGGGCGGTGTGGGGATCCACGCGATCCCCCTTATACCCATAGGCCACGATCCACGCGGCCAGCTTGGGCTTTTCCCCATTTTCTATGGAAAACATCCCTCTTTTTTTAAACTTTTTTCTCCGCCTGGTGTTTTCCTTCATCGCTAAAAAAAAGGATTATCCTCCCCTTTTTAGTGGGTCGAGGAACCGGCTTCTTCCCCTCCCTTTTTACCGGGTGCCAAGAGAAAAGAAAAATACTCTACAGCTACAAAAAAAGCGTCGGTTCTTTTTTATGACTTGGCTAACCTTTCTCTTTTCATTAGCTATAGGGATATGGCTTCATCCCAACCTAAACGCAAAGGCACAACGACCTCGAAAAAGACAAAAAAAGAGACTTCCCGGACTTCTCCCCGCAAAAAGGCAAGCCCAGCCATTCCCCAACCCGAACCTCCCGACTCCCCAGCTATGGAAAAAGAATCAAGACCCAAATTGAAAATTCTTTTTGCTGCCTCCGAGTGCGCCCCTTTTGCCAAGGTGGGAGGACTGGCCGACATGATTTCCTCTTTAAGCCGTTCCCTCTCCAAGCTGGGGCACCAGCTCCGGGTCGTCATTCCCTTTTATTCTACAATCGATAAGTCCCTGCATGACTTCCAGTTCCTGGGTTCGGCTTGCGTTCACATGGGCTGCAAGACCGAGCATTGGATCGGCCTTTATGAAAGCAGCTTGGATAACCATCTTAGACTTTGGCTTATCGATTATGCCGATTACTTCCATAGGCGGGGCATTTACGATGAGCCTTCCGGCGAATACAAGGATAATGCCTATAGGTTCGGGTTCTTTTCGAAAGCGGTCTTAGAAATCTGCAAGGAAACGGGGTGGATCCCCGACGTGTTTCACGTCCATGATTGGCCGACTTCTGTTCTTTGCGCTTTTCTTAAACTCTGGCCCCAGCTTCTTTCTCCCTTTAAGAACTCCCGCTCGGTTCTCACCATTCACAACATCTGCTACCAGGGAAAGTATGACGCCATGGTTCTTCCCTACCTGGGCATCGATTGGTCGCTATTCAGCCCCGATCGGTTTGAAGATCATGGACAGGTTAACCTACTGAAAGCGGGGATAGCCTACAGCGATTTCATCACGACGGTTTCTCCTACCTATGCAAAAGAAATTCTTGAGCCTCCCGGGGGAGCTGGGCTTTCGGAGTTCCTCAAAAAAAGGGCAAGCGAGCTTGTCGGTATCCTAAACGGGGTGGATACGGACAGCTGGAATCCCAAGACCGATCCCTGGATCGCCTGCCCGTTCGACGCCACGGACCTCCAAGGGAAGAAAGCTTGCAAAACAGCCTTGCAGGAAAAACTAGGCCTGAAGAAATCCCTAGATATCCCGATTGTCAGCATGGTTTCCAGGCTTCATGATCAAAAAGGGATTTCCCTTCTCATTCCCGTTCTCCCCGAGGCATTAATCCAAGAAAACTTCCAGTTTGTATTGCTGGGTGAAGGGAAAAAAGAATACGAGGATTTCTTCAAAAGCCTTTCCAGGGAATTTCCCGGCCAAGTGAGTTCCAATATCGGTTTTTCAGAAGAATTAGCCCACCAGATCTTTGCCGGGAGCGATTTCTTTCTCATGCCCTCTTTTTATGAACCCTGCGGGCTGGGACAACTTTATGCCCAACTCTACGGGACGATTCCTATAGCCAGGACTACCGGGGGCATCATCGATAGCGTTGAAGATATCCGTAAAGATCCAAAAGGGAGCGGATTCCTTTTCGACGAACCTTCGGCTTCGGCCCTTGGGGAGCTACTCAAAACGGCCCTGGATTGGTGGAAAAACCGCCCCGACCTCATCCAAGCAGCCCAAAAAAACGGGATGGGGAAAAATTTCAGTTGGGAGCTCGCCGCTAAAAAATACGAGGAAGTCTACTTTAAAATCCTCCCCAAAAAATCTTCCTAGCTTACATTCCACAACCTCCACAACCCCTTCCCATGCCCATGGAATGGCCTCGGCTATGCCCATGACCCCTATGGCCTCCTCCACATCCCGGTGCTGCGCCTATGGCAGGTTGATTTCTTGATTTTTCCCGCACAGAAGCCACTTCGGCAGCCGTGATAGCTGCAGCCCCACTCTGTAAACGCAGGTAAGTCAAAATAGAAGCAACCTGGCTGTCGGTTAACTTTGATCTCCAAGCGGGCATCCGACCCCGGTACTCCTCTTGGTTTACGATCATTCTGCCCGCATACCCGTTGAGGACAACGGGGATTAATTTTTGAGGATCAGCTCTTATCCAGGAAGAGTTGACCAGGGGAGGGTTCGAACCAAGCCCCTCCCCACCCTGACCATGACAGCTTGCACAATTTTCTAAATAGAGAGCCCTGCCCGTTTCAGCATAAAGAGGGCCGGCTAAAAGCCAAACGAATAACCCGAGGATCAGAGGAAAAAGAGGAGATGTCATGTTATAAACATTTTCCGCTTTGGTAGAGGATCAAAGGAAAATTTTCTGCTCCTTTTTCCCTTTTGTTTTTCCCTCTATTGTCCTAGCATGGGATGGATAGAGGATTAGAAGATGAAACTCACCCTCCCTGCTCTCTTCTCTTTCCATGCTCTCATCGACCTGAGTTATCCCCTGGACTCCACTTTTCCCATTTTTCCCGGCCAAGGTCCCCCAGCCCAAATCTCCCGCCATGTGAGCAACGAAGATGGGTATTCCTCTAACCGGTGGGAACTGCCCGAACACTGGGGAACGCACCTGGACGCTCCCTTGCACTATTCCAAGGGGGGCAAAACGGTAGCGGATATCCCCATTTCTGAGCTTTTTTGCCCGGCCATAGTCATCGACATAGCCGATCGCGCAGCGGCCGACCCGGACACCGCGGTCAGCCTCGAGGACATACTGTCATGGGAAAGGAAGTTCGGGGAGATACCCCGAAAGGGTTTTGTCCTGATGCACAGTGGATGGGGAAAGTGGGTGCAAACCCCCCTTTTTTATAACAAAAAAGAAGACGGCCTTCTCCATTTCCCGGGGTTTTCTGCCGAAGCGGTCCAGTTCTTGGTCAACTCGAGGAATGTGGCCGGAGTGGGGGTAGATACCCTTTCGATCGATTGCGGCAAAAGCCTCGATTATCCCGTGCACAAGATCCTTTTTGCGGCGGGCAAATGGGCATTAGAATGCCTGTGCAACCTGCATAGCCTTCCCCCTCAAGGAGCTTGGTTGCTCGTTGGGGCTATTCCCCTCAGGAAAGCCACGGGTTTCCCGGCCAGGGTCTTTGCCCTGGTTCCTTAAAAGGCGGTCTCTAAAAAAAATAGCCCTTTTGCGTGAGCCCTGCGCCAGTGTCTTTAGCCGTTTAGCTTACCGACGATCCATGCCAAAAGGGCTTTTTGGACGTGCAAGCGGTTCTCGGCTTGCGTATAGATCTCCTCTTTTCTTTCATTGAATATTTCCAGGGCGATCTCTTTATCCCGGTAAGCAGGCAGGCAATGAAAGACAAGGGCATCTTTTGAAGCGACACTGAGAGCGCGTCGATCGATCCGATATTGAGAAAACTCCATCTGCCTCTTGTCCGCCTCCTGTTCCTTGCCCATGGAAATCCAGACGTCGGTGTAAAGGAGGGCGGCATCCTGGGCGGCTTCCTCAACAGAACTGGTATTCTGGACAAAGTCGCTCTTTACGGCTGAAAAATACCCCCTGGGAGAGCCAATCCACAGATAAAAGCCAAATTTTTCAGCGGCCAAGGCCCAGGACTTCGCCACGTTACAACAGCCATCCCCTATAAAAGCGACTTTTTTTCCTTTAATAGACCCCCTCTTTTCTTCAAAGGAAAAAATATCCGAAAGGACCTGGCAAGGATGTTCCTCATCGGTAAGGGCATTAATGACAGGAATATTGCCGTAGGCAGCAAAAAGCTCTACTTCTTTCTGTTCATAGGTCCTTATAATCAAACCATGGACCATCCTTCCCAAGACCTGGGCGGTATCTTCAATCGGCTCCCCCCTAGCCAACTGCAGATCCTGGCTACTGAGGAAAAGCGCTTCTCCCCCAAGCTCCCGTATGGCCACTTCAAACGAAAGCCGGGTTCGAGTCGAGGGTTTTTTGAAAATTAAGGCCCAGGTTTGGTATTGAAGGGCGGTTGGGAATTCTTTTCCCCTGTTTTTCTTCCACTCCAAGGCTTTTTTAAAAATCATTCGCGCCTCTTCTTCCTCGATATCGTTCATAGACAGAAAGTGGCGTAAGGGCTTCATAACGGTCCTTTCCAAGCGCTTGTTGTTCACAGCCAACTCATCCTTATTTTTCTCCTACCACAACTCGGGAGGGATTTTACAATCAAGAAATCAAAAATTTCTCCAAAATAGCCCTGGCTTCTTCGGCCTGTTCAAAACTCACGTTCAGGGGAGGCAATAGCCTTATGGTGTTGGTATTGGCCGGAGCCACAAGAAGCCCTTTCTCCATCAAAACTTCAACCGCCTCATAAGAAGGCAGGGTAAGTTCCAGGCCTAGAATACCCCCTATGCCCCGTATCTCTTTGAGGAGACTCTGGGGCTTGTTTTCAAATTCCCTTAGAGAACGGACAAGATAGTTGCCTACCTCCAAGATGTGCTTGCCCCATTCCTTTTTTTCTATTTCTTCAAGAACGGACAAAGCCACATGGCAGGCCAGGGGAGAACCCCCGAAAGTCGAGCCGTGTGAGCCCTGATCGAGAACCTCGCTGTATCGTTCGGCGACCCAGCTGGCTCCGATAGGAAAGCCTCCTCCCAGTCCTTTAGCCAGCGATACGCCATCAGGCAAAAAGGATTGCCCTTGGCTATCCTCTTCAACCAAGCTCTGCCAAGCCAAAAACCGGCCCGTGCGCCACAGCCCCGATTGGATTTCATCGATGAAAAAAAGAATATCTTTATCCCTACAGATCCTCCTTATCTCCTTTAGATATCCCGGGGAGAAAACATGAATGCCGCTTTCCCCCTGGATCGGTTCGACGATCAGGGCGACCGTTTTATCTGAAAGAGAATCGATAAAATCTTTCGGTTCTCCTTTAGGTATGGTCCGAAAGCCCGGGCAGAGAGGGCCAAAGTCTTTTTTGACTTTAGGCTGGCCCGTAGCGGCCATACCCGCCAGGGTGCGACCATGAAAAGAATGCTCGAAGGAAAGAATTTCAAACCTGCCCGTTTTCTGACCATATCTCCGGGCAACTTTAAAAAGGCATTCGTTGGCTTCCGCCCCGCTGTTGGAAAAGAAAACCTTGCCCGGGCCTACATGCGAAACAATTTTCCGGGCAAGCTGCAAGGCTTGGGGATGATAAAACAAATTCGAGCAATGGATCATTTTTTCTGACTGCTGAGCCAAAGCCTCCCTCACCGAGGGATGGGCATGACCCAGAAGATTGACGGCGATCCCCCCGGTAAAATCTAAATAGCGTTTTCCCTTGATATCCCAGAGGTAAGCCCCCTCCCCCCGGTCCACAACCAACCTGATCTTGCGGTATGAAGGCACAATATAGGTTTTGTATCCCTCGACAATGAGTTGTTCGCTTTCGAGTTCTTCCATTCTTTCTAGCTCTATCAACAACGGTTGGCCCCTGGAGTTCTCCCCAAGAGGCTGAAAAGTTCACCCTAGGCACCATTTAATACGGGCAGGGCCGTTACATTCAAAGAACAATTTCCGTCCCTATCCCTTTATCGGTAAAGATTTCAAGAAGAAGGGCATGGGGCATGCGTCCATCAAGAAAATGGACCTTTTCGACCCCGGCTTCTAAAGCCTCAAGAGCCGAGTCAACCTTGGGAATCATTCCCCCATGAATGATCCCTTTTTCCTTTAAGAGGCTTATTTGCTGCCTGTTAATCACCGAAATCCGGGAAAGAGGATCTTTTTCATCCGCCAGTATGCCATTGGTATTCGTCAGGTAGATCAACTTCTTGGCCTTTATGAACTTTGCCATTTTGCTGGCGGCCACGTCAGCGTTGACATTATAAATATCTCCATTGGCGGCCCTTGCCAGGGGAGAGACCACGGCAATGAACTGGCCGTGAAGAAGTTTTAACAGCGGCTGCAGATCCGCCCCCACGATGGTTCCCACATAGCCGTAATCCATTGGAATGCCCTCTTCTGAAACAGCTTTCCATCTCTCCGCCCAAAAAATTTCCTGCCCGGGAATAAATACCGCCTTAGCCCCATATTCATTAATTTTTTGAGCGATACGCGGGCCCACTTCCTTGGAGAGCACTTCCTCGATCAAGGAGATGAGCTCTTTATCGGTAACCCTGATACCGTTGACAAACCGGGGACTGAGCCCCTTTTTTTTCATCGCCCTGTTAATGAACTCACCCCCTCCATGGATAATCAACGGATTGATTCCCACCGCTTCAAGCAAGACGATGTCACGCAGGGTCTTTTCGACCAAAAGGGGATCTTCCATCGCAGCACCCCCATACTTGATGACGAATATCCCCTCGCGGAATTTCTGGACGTAGGGAAGAGCCTCTAGAAAAATGCTTACTTTTTGTTCTGGGGTTAATTCTTCAGCAAAATTCCCTTCTTTCATTAATCTCTTTTATTCTCCTTTATTAATCCGTACGTAGCGTTCCGACAGATCGGTAGAAAGGAACCGGTACTGGCCCTCTCCCTTATGCAGATCGATAAGAATGGAAAACATGGGCATCTTGACGATCTTTTTCAGCCGATTGATCTTGACTTCCGTTTTCACCCCCGAAGAAACAACCTGGGTACCGCTATAAAAAAGATCGATCTTGCTTTGGTCCACATCCGCCCCGGAATAGCCGATGGCACACAAAATCCTTCCCCAGTTAGGATCCTCTCCATTCCAGGAACACTTGACCAGGAGGGAATTGCCCACGGCCCTCGCCACGACTTCAGCTTCCTTGTCCGAAACTGCACCCTGGACTAATATCTCGACTACTTTTGTCACCCCTTCACCGTCTTCCAATACCGCCCGAGCCAGTCGATCCATGACAAGGCGCAAGGCATTCTTAAATATTCCCTTATGGGGGTTTTCGCTCGAAATAATCGTGTTCTTGGCCATCCCGTTGGAAAACAAAAGAATGGTATCGTTTGTAGAGGTTTCCCCATCGACGGAGATCCTGTTGAATGTCTCCTGGACACAACACCGCAAGACCCAATTTAAGTATTCGGGGCTAAGGAGGGCATCGGTGGTAATGACTCCCAGGGTAGTGGCCAAATTGGGGGATATCATGCCCGCTCCCTTGGCCATCCCTCCTATAAAAATCTCCTTATCTTCTATTTTGACCTTTAAGGCCGCCTGCTTGGGGACCGTATCGGTAGTCATTATCGCTTCGGCAGCATCCCTGTATCCTTCAACATCGAGCGCTTTGCAGGCTTTCTCAATGCCTTTAACGATCTTTTTCATCGGCAAAAATACGCCGATTCTTCCTGTCGAACACACGTAGACTTCATCGGGAGAACAGCCCAACAAGGAAGCGGTCACCGCAGCCATCTGCTCGGCATCTTCTATACCCTTTTGCCCGGTACAGGCATTGGCGTTACCCGAATTAATCACCACGGCCCGAGCTTTCCCTTTTGCTGCCCGCTTCATCGATACGAGGACCGGGGCGGCCTTGACCCGGTTTTGGGTAAAGACAGCGGCGACATCGGCCAGTTGTTGGGAAACGACCAAGGCCAGGTCATTTTGTTTTCTCGGTTTTATACCGCAACTGACTCCCGCAGCAAGAAAACCGCGGGGAGCGGTTACTCCTCCCGATTTTATAAATTCTATGGATTCCTCTTTCATGGGATTAATCCCAAAGTTTGAGCCCATCCAAGTCTTATATTCATGACCTGGATGGCTTGGCCGGCGGCCCCTTTTCCTAGATTATCTATTGCGGCAAGAATAAGAAGCTTTTTCTTTTCCTCGAGCACATGGATAGAAAAATAGAGGTTGTTAGAATAAAGGACGTAGCGGAGCTCGGGCATGATTCCTCCCGGTAAAATTTTCACAAAAGGAGCTTCCTTGTAAAACTCCTGGGCTTGTTCTTCAGCTTCCGCCTGCGAGATAGGCTGGGAAAGGGAACCGATAACGGTCAAAAGAATGCCCCTGCGCAAGGGAGCAAGAATGGGCAGAAAGATCACTTTGACGGAGTCGGTTTTGACCAGCTTGGCTATCTGCTGTTCCATTTCGGGAATATGGCGGTGGGAGGGAAAGCTATAAGGCCTGAGGTTGTCGGCAAGTTCACTAAAAAGGAGCTTGGTATCGAGAGTCTTGCCGGCCCCGGTACTGCCGCTGAGGGCGACAATTTCAATCGAATGGGGATCGATCCATCCCTTTTTTAAGAAAGGCGCTAAAGAGAGCAGAACAGCGGTGGGATAACAGCCAGGCATGGCCAACAAGTTAGAATGGGCAATCTGATCGGGGTAAATTTCGGGAAGGGCATAGACGGCCTTCTTTAAAAGATCGGCATGGGGATGGGAAAGCTTGTAATAAAGCTCGTAATCCAAGGGGTTTTCGAGTCGAAAATCCGCACTCAAATCGATGACTACCTTGCCCCGATTATAGAAAAAATGCGCATAGTCCATTCCCGCCCCGTGAGGGAGAGCAAGGAAAACCAGCTCGAGTTGGTTTTCTTTTTTCTCTAGACTCTCTAGGTCGTCAAACTCAAGCTCCCCAAAGCGTCCTATCCCGGGGTAGACGGATTGCAACGTCCTATCCTTGTATTGCCTTGAAGTAATCCAGCGGAGATCGACACCGGGATGACGAACCAAGAGTCTAATCAATTCTTCCCCTGAATACCCTGAAGCCCCAACAATACCGACTCGGATAGAGGACATGCTAAAAAACCAAGAAATGAATTTTTATCCTCCTTCGAAAAATAGCCATCCCCTCCCCAAAACTGCATCCTCTTTAGGCTGGAACTACCGCTTGGAAAACTGGAACCTTTTCCTTGCACCCGGCTGGCCCGTTTTCTTGCGTTCCTTCATGCGGGGATCGCGCGTCAGGAGTCCTTCTTTTTTCAACAAGCTGCGGTAAGAGGGATCGTACTTGATCAAGGCCCGGGAGACGGCTAATTTCAAAGCCTGGGCTTGTCCCATGAGGCCTCCACCCCTGGCTTTGGCTATAATATCAAATTTCTTCGTCCCTTCAATCACTTCCAAGGGCTTAAAAACCTCGTAACGATGGACAAAAGTGGGAAAATAAAATTCCAAGTCTTTCCCGTTGATACTGACCTCACCCTTCCCCGGCTTAAGAATAACGGTCGCCGTAGCCGTCTTTCTCCTTCCGGTGGCTTGTATCGGCGAATTTTGAGGAATAACTGTCATTGTCATTTCAATCTAGAGTAACAGGAATGGGTTTTTGCGCAGCGTGGGGATGGTCGCTGCCTTCATAAACGTGAAGCTTGGTGTATATTTTCCGTCCAAGCCGGTTATGCGGGATCATTCCCCTCACCGCATGTTCGATGATGAAATTGGGTCGTTTTTGACGAATCTGCACTGGACTGAAAGTTTTTTGTCCCCCAATATACCCCGAATAGGCAGAATACAGCTTTTGGGTTTCTTTCTTGCCGCTAAAGATAGCTTTAGAGGCGTTGATAACGATCACATGATCTCCGGTATCCACATGCGGACTAAATACTTCCTTGTGCTTGCCCCGAAGCAGGCAAGCCACTTTTTCAGCGACCTTACCTACGATCTTATCCCTAGCGTCAATGATATACCACTTCCTTTGGACTTCTTGTGGTTTTTGAAAATAGGTTTTCACCGAGAAAAAAACAATTGGTCTTTTGAGTTTAGATGTCAAGGAATTAAAAAAAGTTTTTTTGAAAAACAGCTCGATCTTTTCAAGGAAAAGCCCTTAACCGAAGGTTGTCCGATTATAACCCCACAACTTGGCCGAAACGTCGGAAAAATTAATGAATACCCTCTCGGCCTTTATTCCACAATGCTTTTCCAGCAAAGAACAGATCTCTCTAGAGAACTCTCCGCAACGCTCTAAAGGGAGATTGATGGCCCTTAGTTCCACGAAAGCAGCCGGTTCTTCATTCCCCGCAAAAAGAATTCTTTTGACTCCCGCCCAGCTTACCATCGTGTAAGCTTGGGGTTTGTTCATTTTTTCCACGATAAAACGGCTGGCCGCCTCAACCAGTTCCTTCTGCTCGCGTTCCGTCAAACTTACATTCGTTTCAATGGATAAATAAGGCATAGTCTGATTTTATTGCGTTGAAAAATGAGCGCAACATTCATTTTAACTAAATTTATGCTCCAGCTCCCCTTCCGTAAGGGAGGACATACAGGGCCTAGACGCAGAGAGTCGGTTCTGCCTAGGATTATCGTCATGGAATATCAGCTAGACAAAGGTTGTCATTCCGTCTATATTGCAGGGAGGGTTTACCCATATTTGAGGGGGGGTCGGAGTGAACACCTGTGGAGAGGGTGCATGAGCAGGGCATCCTCCAAAGAGGATGTTGGCCACCCCTCGTAGAAGCAGGAAACCCTTGTGTGGTTCTTCCGGGTGGGACTGATCCCTGCCGGAAGCTCCGTCCATGGGGAGGGAGAGTTTTTCTTACTGATATATAGTGATATAGATAAGCGACAAAAAAAATAAGACCTTTATGACACTGTTCTCGATGTAACCGAACAGAGGAATACTAGCCGGTAGTTTTATGCCCATCACTTCCCATTCGATTCAACTTCCCACTGCAAAAGAAGGGACAGTAGGCCCAGAAATGTCTGGAGCTGATTGCGTGATTGCAGCCCTTGAAAAAGAAGGCGTTGGGATCCTATTCGCCTATCCAGGAGGGGCAAGCATGCCCATGCACCAATCCCTTACTCGGGCTAAAATCCTAAGAACGGTGTTGCCTCGCCACGAGCAAGGTGGAGTATTCATGGCTGAAGGTTATGCCAGGTCTACAGGGAAAGTCGGGGTATGCATGTCTACTTCCGGGCCCGGAGCCACCAACCTCATCACGGGGATCGCCGATGCTTACATGGATTCGGTTCCCCTTGTCGCGATCACCGGGCAGGTTAAAAAAGAGATGATCGGCAAAGGAGCCTTCCAGGAAACAGACGTTTTTGGGATTACGCTGCCCATTGTCAAACATAGTTACCTGGTCATCGATCCCCGGGAAATCCCGCAAATTATCAAAGAAGCCCTCTTGATCGCCCGATCGGGTCGGCCGGGACCCGTGGTCATTGATATTCCCAAGGATGTACAGCAAGCCGTCTTTAAACCTTTCTTTCCCCACTCCACGGGGCTGGAGTCGAAACTTGCACCCCCTCCAATAGACATTTCAGCCCTGGAAACCGTACTGGATTGGATCGAGAAAGCCAAAAGGCCTGTGATGTACGTGGGAGGAGGCATTATTTCCAGTGGAGCTTATCATGAACTTTTAGAGTTTGCCCAAAAGACGGCTATTCCCGTAGCCACAACGCTGATGGGGATCGGCTCTTTCCCCGAGAATCACCCCCTTTCCTTGAAATGGCTTGGCATGCACGGTTCGGTGTATTCCAATTTTGCCGTGGATCAATCCGACCTTCTTCTTGCTTTCGGGGTAAGGTTTGACGACCGGGTGACGGGTAACGTCCAAGCTTTCGCCCAAAAAGCCCGTATTGTCCATATCGACATCGATAATTCGGAGTTGAATAAAAACAAAAGAGTCGATCTGCCTATTCTCGGGGATATCAAGGAGGCCTTAAGGTTGTTGAACCGGCTCATCGAAGAAAGAAAGTTTCAGTCCCCCGGCTATTCCCTCTGGCAGGAGGAGATCCAAGCTTGGAAAATAAAATATCCTTTCCGTTACAAGAAATTCGAAGGGGTCATCATGCCCCAAATGGTTATCGAAGAACTCTACAAGTTAACCCGGGGTGAAGCCATCATTACGACAGGAGTAGGCCAACACCAGATGTGGACAGCCCAATTTTACAATTTTCACCGTCCCCGAACCTTCCTCACTTCGGGAGGACTCGGGGCAATGGGCTTTGGTTACCCGGCCGCCCTCGGGGCTAAAATTGCCCATCCTGAGGCAACGGTGATTGACGTGGACGGCGATGGAAGCTTTTTAATGAATATCCAGGAATTGGCTACAGCGGTAACAGAAAAAATACCGGTTAAGGCCGTGATATTAAACAACCAGCACCTGGGGATGGTTGTCCAATGGGAAGATCGATTTTATGATAGCAACAGGGCCCATACCTTTCTTGGACTACCCGATAATAAAAACATGGTTTATCCCGATTTTCCCCAAATCTGCAAAGGCTTCGGCGTAAAATCAGAAAGAATTTCCAAGCCCCACGAGCTGGTGCCCGCCTTGAAAAGAATGCTCGACAGCGAGGAGCCTTATGTCCTGGATGTCATCGTTCCCTACACCGAACATGTTTTACCCATGATTCCCGCCGGAATGACCGTCAAGGATATCATCATCGACAACGACTGAGTGCCTTTTGCCCATCTTCAACAATCGGCATGGCTTTTGCGGCCGAAGTCAAAAAAGAAACAGGATATGCCCTGTTCGCTTTTTTTTGAAAAAAAATTTGAATGTACGATAACCATTATTAATAATGGAAGCTCCTGAACATCAATAATTGTAAAAAGGAGTTTATCATGAGTCAAAATTATGAAGAAATTTTAAAAGCAAACGTTCAATATGCAGCCACTTTTGGTGAAAAGGCAAACCTGCCGATGCCCCCTGGAAGGCGGATGGCCATTCTTACCTGCATGGATGCCCGGCTGCACCCGGGCAAGTTTGCGGGACTAAAAGAAGGAGATGCCCATATCATCCGCAATGCGGGTGGAAGAGCCAGTGACGATGCGATCCGTTCTCTTATCATATCCTACAAGCTTCTTGGAACCAAGGAATGGTTCGTTATTCACCACACGGACTGCGGGATGGAAACCTTTAGCGACGCGGTCATGGAAGAATTGTTGGAAAAGAGCCTGGAGACGGCGGTATTGGAAGGAGGAAAATGGAAAGACGTGGGCAAAGGTCCGGGTTCCTCAGAAGGAAAGTATCTTAAGTGGCTGACGATTAAAGACCAGAAGGAAAGTCTCGTCGAGGATGTTTTACGGATTAGGCATCATCCTTTAGTTCCTCCGAGCATCCCCATCTATGGGTTCATTTACGATGTAAAAACCGGCAAGCTCATAGAAGTCTCTGAAGCTAGCCAAGTCGGGAAAGCCAAATAGGAGGCCCCTTTCGGCTCAAATCAATCCGCCGGAAGCTTGAACTTGGAGAAAAGTTGCATGGTTTTTAAAACACCCCGAACCTTGCTTATTTCATGGGTCCTGAGGAGGTCTGTTTTGCCGAGTATAGCCAGAACGGCAAAGAAAGGCTCGGCTATCCTGACTTCGTCCTGGAAGCATTCGAAGGCATGAGGTAAAGCATGGCAAATGGGCCAACCGAGCTTTCGAAGCCGAAAGGTATGGAGGAATATTTCCATCTGCCTCTGAATCCGGGTTGGGCCGTCAAGAAGATTGGGATAATAAAAGCCCAACCCGGGATCCAGCCATATCTTTTTAACCCCGCAGGCCAAGGCTTCTTCGATGCGCTTTTCAAAATAGGGAAAAAGAAGGGCCAGGGGATCCTCGGGTAAGGCAATGGGCTCGACGTCCCGAACGTTATCCCCACTGACAAAGTTGATGATGACCGCACCTTCATGATCGGCAACGACCCTAAAAAATTCCTTTCCCTGGTTGCCCTTGGTCAGGTTCAATACGGCCGCTCCCGCTTTAAAACATTCCTTGGCCACCTCAAGCCGATAAGTTTCCACCGATATAATCTTCCCCAAGCGGCTTAACTGCTTTACCAGGGGTAGAAGCAGTTGGAGTTGCTCTTTTTCATCGATCCTCCGCGCATAGGAAAGAGAAGATTCCGCACCGATATCCACCAGGTCGGCTCCAGAAGCATACAAAACCTGGGCCTTTCGGATTGCCGCCTCCAAATCCAAGGCCACGCTTTCCCTATACCAGGATTCGGCCGAGAGATTGATTACCCCCATCATATTGGGGCCATCGGTCGAAGGAAAGAGTTTAGTCCGAAGTTCAAAACGGCAAACTTCCCTCCCAAAATCATCGGCATACTTCAAATACAGATCCGAAAGATAAGAAAGGCTCAGCATAAAACAGTTCAAAAACAGCCCGCAACCTCCTACGAGCCGATCAGTCCTTTAGTAGTTGGAATGCGATCCAAGCTCCTCGTATCGTATCCAACCGCCATTTTTAACGTTCTTGCCAGGGCTTTAAAACTGCCTTCGATCAAATGGTGAACCTCTTTGCCCTCCACTATATGCATATGGAGACAAAGCTGTCCATGGACAACAAAAGCTCTCAAAAACTCCTCCAGCAGCTGTGCCGGAAAGCTGCCTGCGGAAAGCAAAAAAAGAGGCAGCTTTTCGGGAACCCGAAAGCAAAGAAACGGTCTTCCACTGATGTCAACAGCACAATGGACAAGCGTTTCATCCATGGGCAACAAATAAAAGCCATAGCGATTTATTCCCTTTTTGTCTCCCAGGGACCTGTTAAAAGCCTCCCCCAGGACAATGCCACAATCCTCCACGGTATGATGAAAATCCACGTGCAGGTCCCCTTCACACTTTAGAGTCAGATCAAAGGAGCCATGAAAGGAGAAAAGTTCAAGCATGTGATCCAAAAAACCGATCCCCGTTTTGATATCGCTCTTTCCTTGACCATCAAGAGTCATTTCAAGGGAGATTGCCGTCTCTTTTGTGTTCCTTTGCACCGAGGCTTTCCTTGGAGTGTTTATCTCCCTCATATTTCCTTCCTTGTGTTCAAATAGAGATCCTTTGTTTTAAAACTCGCCGGGAACATCCACAGCCCAAAGCTCCACAATCGGCGGCCATCTCTCAATGGAGCAAACCGATGGCCCTTTATCGTTCGTTACCATATTCAGTTAAAGGTAGTCAACAACGGCCGTTTTTTATAATCTTAAAAAAGATTATGTTTGTTTTTTCCTTAATTTTTAACCATAAAAACTTTTTTATTTCTTCACTTTTTAATTGGTTTTAATTGTTGGATATGAAAAGGAAAGGCCCAGAGATTTTTTTTTTCATCCTTTATTTCCTCTTTGCCCCTCTGCCTGTTTCTCCACCCCTTCACGGCCTGGTTCTTTGTTCCTCTTCCAAGGCTGGCCCTCCCCCTTATAGCTCGGCAAAAGGAAAAAACGAAACATTGAGCGCAAGAATCTACGTGATCACCTTAAATTCCGTGGGCATGGATACGGGAAGTCTTCCTGGAGGAGGGATATACTCGAGCTCTGCGGCCGTAAGCAAAATACTCGGTCAAGCCCTAGAACAGCCCTTAAAAATCGTCTATCTATCCGATCTCTACCAATGGCTGAAATCCAATGCCCTGCCCATAAAAAAACCCTCTGAACTGCTCCCCGGAGATATTGTCATTTCTCCATCCTCGCGAGACGTCCAAGGCCATGTGGGCATAGTAGGTGAAAAGATCTCTGAAAAACCGGATTTTAGCATCTACTCAAATTCACTTGACAGTTGCTTGTTCCTGAAAAATTGGACTCTTTCCAGGTGGAGGGAATACTTTGAAAAAGACCTTAAACTGGATGTTTTCTATTTCAGAGTCTTCAAACCCTTTTCTCAACAAACCCTTATGCAATATGAAAAAAAGCCTACCGCTTCTCTGCCTAGTGTGTCTTCTTTCTTCCGCTTACGGGATAGCTCCCCCCATTCTTCTTCCCAATCTAACACCGAGACTGGCCAAGTACCTTGAAAGCCTTCCCCAAAATGCCCAGAAAGAAATAACGGGTGTTTTTAAAGAAAACCTTTCTTACGATCTCATTGGAGAAAAGAAAGTCGAGGATGATCCTTCCAAGCGCATAGTGGAAATCGACGAAGTCACGGAAGCCGGCCACGGGGTTCTTGTTTTTGAAGTGACGGCAAATAACGGTCGGTTTTTATTCCTCAACGACCTTCCTTATAAAATTCCTCTGCCCAACCTTTCTCAATCGGAGAAGTTGGCCATCGCCCTCCTCTTTGCCGAACATGAAAAAGCTATATTTATAGACAGAAATTGGGGAAGAATGTGGTTTGATCCTCCCTCAGCAATGACCGACATCCAGAAAGAAGCCTACGTGAAGTTGGGGCTTGAACAGTAAATTTAATACTTGCTTATTCCTGCTCTTTTGTGAATATTGCAGACATAAAACGCAAATTGGTAAGTATCCACGAAGCTGCCGAGTTCCTTGGTGTCTGTGCCCAAACGCTGAGGCGTTGGGAACGGGAAGGCAAGCTCATTCCCGATGAGCGCACCCCTGGTGGGCGGCGACGCTATGACCTTGCCAGGTTGCGGCCTGGGCAATTCCATTCACCCGAATCGGAACGGCTGACCATCGCCTACGCTAGAGTGTCTAGTCATGACCAAAAGGATGATCTGGAAAGGCAGAAGCAGGTTCTGGAACTCTACTGCGCCCGGCAAGGATGGAAGTTCGAGGTCATCTCGGACCTGGGTTCGGGCATGAACTATTACAAGAAGGGACTGAAGAAGCTGCTCGATGCCGTCCTCGGCGGAAAAGTCGGCAGGTTGGTTATCACGCACAAGGACCGGCTGCTACGCTTCGGTGCGGAGCTTGTGTTTGCCATCTGCGAGGCCAAGGGCGTCGAGGTCGTGATCCTCAACCAAGGCGAAGACACGACCTTCGAGGAAGACTTGGCGAAAGACGTGTTGGAGATCATCACGGTCTTCAGCGCCCGGCTCTATGGCAGCCGCTCGCGCAAGAATCAGAAGCTGCTCGACGGTGTAAAGGCCGCCGTGGAGGCTGTGCAATGCTGATTTCCCACAAAATCGCCCTTGATCCGAATAACGTGCAGGCGACCTATTTCGCAAAAGCTGCGGGCACGGCACGCTTTGCTTACAACTGGGCTCTGGAGCGGTGGCAAAAGCAGTACGAGGCATGGAAGGCCAACAAGAGATTGCCCAAGCCATCGCAATATTCTTTGCGCCGCCAGCTCAACGCCATCAAGCGCGAGCAGTTCCCCTGGATGCTGGAAGTCACCAAGTGCGCGCCGCAGATGGCGATTATTCAGCTGGGGCAGGCGTTTGCGAACTTCTTCGCGGGTCGAGCGCGGTATCCACAATTTCGCAAGAAGGGCCGCGACGACCGTTTCACCCTTACCAACGACCAGTTCGATCTCGACGGCTCACGCATACGCATCCCGAATCTTGGCTGGGTGCGCATGCGCGAGCCGTTGCGCTTCACCGGCAAGATCATGTCGGCCACGGTCTCCCGGGTGGCCGACCGATGGTTCGTCAGCATTACAGTAGACGCTCCCGATCTGTGCCATCACAAGGCCGAGAACCAAGGCATTGTGGGTGTGGACTTGGGCGTGTCGGCGCTGGCGACGCTCTCGACTGGGGAAAAGGTGCCTGGCCCAAAGCCACACAAGGTGCGGCTAGGCCGCTTGCGCAGGCTCTCGCGGAGCCTCTCGCGCAAGGCTAAGGGATCGGCCAACCGGCGAAAGGCCAAGGTAAAGCTGGCTAGGCTGCACGCCCGAATCGCCAATAGCCGCATGGACGCCCTGCACAAGCTTATGACAAGGCTAACGCGTCGGTTTTCGCTCATCGGCGTCGAGGACCTGAACGTGCGTGGCATGATGGGCAACCGGCGTCTTGCCCGTTCCATCGCAGCCGGCGGTTTCTTCGAGTTCCGGCGGCAGCTGGAGTACAAGGCCGCGATGTGGGGAAGCGTGGTGGTGGTTGCGGACCGGTTCTACGCCAGTAGCAAGACGTGTTCGGCGTGCGGGTACGAGTTGGAAACCTTGCCGCTGTCGGTGCGGGAGTGGACTTGTCCGGCCTGCGGTGCGATCCACGACCGCGACTGGAACGCGGCAAAAAATCTTGAGCGCCTAGCGCTCGCTACGGCGAGTTCCGCCGGAAGTTACGCCTGTGGAGAGGAAGGCTCTGGCTTGGCGTTTTGCGCCAAGCGAAACCGCCTCGACGAAGCAGGAAGTCAGCCTTGTTCCTGTTTGAGCAGGAATGAGTAAGTCTGACGGAACGGTTGATTCACCAATAAAAATAGCCGAATATTTCAAGAAAAATGCGGTCTTTTTGCCTCTTATGCCCTTTAACAAAAATGATCCTCTTGTCCAGATCCTGAAGAAAAACTGGCTCAACGAAAAAAAAACGGCAAGGACCTATAGGGATCTAGCGGAAATCGAAAAAAATCCCCGCAAAAAAGAAATTCTCCTTAAACTTGCCCAAACCGAAGAGCAACATGCTCTCCGGTGGGAGAAAGAATTGGCGGCGCTTGGTCAAAGCTGTTCAGAAAAAATTCCCCGCTTCAAAAGAATCCTGGAAAAGTGGCTGAATCAAAACTTGGGATTCAAGAACGTGATTCAAAGAATGGAAAGGGCGGAAGAACAAGACAAGGCTAGGTATTTGCAACAAAAAGCCCAGTTTAAAGAGTCAGCCGAGATTGTCCAATTACTCGAAGAACTGGCCAAAGAAGAAAAAAGCCATGCTGGCATCCTCCACAACCTGCCTAGAGAAACTCCTTTTACAGAAAACATAACCGAAAACATCCTGGCCCGAGAAAAGTGGCATGGGCGAGGAGGAAACTGGATCACGGACTCCATTTATGGAATTAACGACGGGTTGGGAGCCGTTTTTGGGATCGTTTCGGGAGTTGCAGGCGCAACAGAAAACCAAACCCACTACATCCTTATTTCTGGATTGGCGGGCATGATCGCCTCCTCTTTATCGATGGGAGCCGGGGCTTACCTTGCTGCCAAGAGTCAAAAAGAAGTTTACGAAGCCGAGATCTCCAAGGAAAAAAGGGAGATAGAAGAAAACCCTCAAGAAGAAATCGAAGAAATGGCACTCTTTTACCAACTCCAGGGATTCAACGAAGAAGAAGCCAAGTGGATATCCGAAAAATTATATCAAAAACCAGAACATTTCCTTTCCGCGATGGTAAGTTCAGAACTCGGCCTTTCCCACGCCAGTTTTCCCAATCCTTGGAATGCCTGCTTGTCCGCCTCCCTTTCCACAGCCCTGGGCGCCTTTATCCCTTTAATCCCCTTTTTCTTCCTTTCCGGAATTTGGGCTATAAGCCTTTCTTTTTTCATCAGCCTTGTCGCCCATTTCCTTGTCGGTGCGGCAAAAACCCTGATCACTGCACGGAGCTGGCTATCCAGCGGGCTAGAAATGACCGTCGTCGGTATTATCGAGGCGGTGGTGACTTATACCCTTGGCCTGCTTTTCCGGCTTCCCGCTTAGCCAAGATGTACCGGCGGATCTTTTCCTTGTTGTAATAGGGGAAATTCCCGTAGTCGTAATCCCCAAACAAGACCATGAAGGAGTAATCCAACTGCGGGGGATAAGGAGGATGATGCTCTGTTAAATCATAATCATTACGCCATATTCCTGCTGCACCAAAAGGTAAGAGGCTTAATCGATCCATAAGATGTTCTTCATACTCAAGGTTATAGATATACCTATGCCAGCGGTAAAAGGCGTTTGCATCCCACCCGTAAAGCCTTGGAGCATCCGGCCGGTCGTTAAAAACATACTTTCGAAGCTCTTCAAGGAATGCTCCCAAACCTAAATCTTGGCTTTCCTTTAGGGATCCTTCGCTTGAAAACTGGAGATCCTTAAGATCTTCTAGATCCTTAATCCCCAAAAAATACAAAAACCCGTGGGTTTCAAATCCTTCATTGTAACCTTGAGGGAAGAAAAAGTCCGTTTTCCCTACCCCGTCTTCTTTCCAACCGCTAAAGGTGGTTTCTATGGCCGGACTGCCCTCCGGTCCCAGGTCCACTACCTTCAAGGGCCATCCCGTGGACTTATCCACGTAAAGGGTCTTTTCCAGTCTCGCCTGCTTTTCCTCAATCTCTACTTCGTTCATAGGTACAACTTTTCCAGGCCTGGGTGTGTACTTGACTGGTTTCATATATATTTCCTTAAAACTCACCAAGCGGCTTGCCCGGTAAAGCCGGACCGTTTTTTCTCCCCACCTCTCTTCCCCTAAAAACCTATACTCCCAAAGCCCGGGGGAAGAAAAAGGCAAGGGTTCAAAACCCTCGGCCGGAAATTCCATGAATGGAAAAGAAAAGATCACCCCCGGGGATGAATCGTGGTCTTCCTTGGAGTAATCGACAAAGTCTACTTCGCAAAGCCAGCTATTATAGGGATCAAAGGAATCCCTATCCTTAAGCTTTTGTTCATTCTCCTCTTTCTTGAGATCGACCGCCGTGTACTTGTCGTAACTGCGGCTCTTCTTCCCGTAGATGTAATACTCGATGACCCCGGCCTTGGGATAGGTAAACTTCATGTTCTTGCCCAGCCGGTCGATCCTCCTTTCAGCTTTGCCTTCTTCATCTTCTACCAAAGTCAGGTAGGTCATCCGCAAAGGATAGGGAAGGGAAAGGATTTGCTGATCGGTTTTCTTTACCGCTTCCATCCGCTCGGTCACCGTAAAGTTATAAGGCAAACTAAAAGGCAAGGTAGCAAACAAAAAGGAAAAGATCATCGGCCATACCCTCCTCGATCCCTTTGGCGGTAGCGGTCCAAGTCCAAGGAAAGATAGCGTTGCTTGTCTTGGTACAGGTTCAAGTTCAGGTAGCTTTCCTTGTTTTTGGCCTCCAGCCCTTCTTCCAGTAAAGAAGCCTGCTCCCTAATCTCCTTGGCTTTCTCTTCGTAAGTCTTGCCATTCCAGATCACCCTATATTCTTGGGGAGATCTGCCGGCCAGCTTAAATTTTATCCCGTAACCATCCAGTTCTTCAGCCAGGGTCGTTTCCCTGGGAAGGCCGCCTATATTTTTGCTGAAGTGCAAAGCCCCGTTGTATGAAAGGGTCAGGGAGCGGGGATTGTTTTTGGCGATCGTGTAGAGGTTCCAGCCCATTACCTTGTCTCTCTGGCTGATGAATGAAGGAGTATGGATATCTTCAAAATCACCAAAAAACTCTAAATCCATATTATCCCAATCCTTAAATGACCGATAATTTATACAATGGATACCTATAGGATGATGAATCTCTACCTCTTGCAGAGGGGTGTTTTTGCCAGGAATATGGCGATCCATGTCCGGAGGGGGGACATGATCAAAGAAGTCCAAAAATTGCTCTAATTTTTGGGAAATCTTTTTTTTCCCTTTCTCAAAAAGTTCCTTGTTTTCCTTTTCAAAATATTCCATTAAGTAACTTTTAAATTGGTCCCTAAGATCCTTTCTTTCTTTTCCAAGAGGATGGTTTTTCATCCGTTCCAAGTAGCGGTCCACTTCTGGCTGGAGCTCTTTCGGCAGGTTAATTTCTTTATACCATTGATCCTCATCTATCGCCTTGAAGTGGTCCGCCAAGGGTGCATCGATGCAAAAAACGCTTACCTTTTCTTTCCTTCCAGCATTCCACCGTCAGGCGGCTTTGAGAATTTCCTTGCATTCCTTGTTTAAGAAAATTCGGTAATCTGCCAGGCTTGCGATTTCTCTTTGGATTTTGCCGACTTCTTTCTCTATCCCATCTTGTTTTTCTTTGGGAAGTCGGGCGTCACTCTCGTAAAGGTTAAGTACCCGGTCCACGTAGGGCTGGAATTCGGGAGGAAGCTCGAGGGCTATTCCCCTCATTTTATTTGCGTAGAGCTGGGGAAGCTGCTTGAGAAGAAGTTCCTGGTAGTCGTGAGGCCCCTTTTCCTGGGGGTCACCGTAAGCATGCCTTTCCCCAACCAAGAGGACGGGGCCAAGCTTGGGTCTCTGCCAGGGGAAAAGGGGTTGCCCGTTTTCCCCGGTATCTCTCGAAGAGCGGTCCATAGGCGGCAAGGTCAAGGAAGATGGCCTTATTCTAGCCTCGAGATCCGGGCAAAGAATATGAAAACTTTGTTAATTTTTTGTGACGGCTTTGTGGCGACTGAGAAAGAAAGAAATAAGGCAAAGAAAAGAGCTTTTTAAGCCCAGTTTTTTTTTAAGGAGCTAAATTTCAGAAATGTTTAAAAGGGGACCTACGGTTTGATAAGAAAAAACCGGGCCATTCTTGCACAAGAATAGGGGCCCTAGTTGACAATGACCGCAAGAACCAAGGGCACAGCGCATGTTTCTTTCCAGGGATAAATAGATGTTTTCTTGGGCCAGTCCACGCTTCATCAAAGCATAAGCACAAAATCGCATCATGGGTTCTGGACCACACACAAAAGCCACTGCCTTTTGGGGATCAAAGGATAAAGAATCCATTAGACTTATAACGTTGCCGATTGTTCCATTCCAAGTTCTGCTCGTGGCCAACTCCACCGCTATTTTCGTCTCCACGGCCTGTCCCTTGGATAGGGCTTCGAGTTTTTCTTTATAAAGGATGTCTCGTGGAGATCGCACGCCATATAAAAGAAAGACATTCCGGTAGCAGGAGCGGTTCTGTAAAATAAAAGAAAGAGCAGACCAAAGGGGAGGAAGACCTATTCCCCCCGCGATAAGCAGGATGTCTTTTGACTGTGCTTCTTTGAGCGGCCAACCATTGCCAAATGGACCCCTTATACCTACAACATCTTTTTCCTTGCAATGCTCGAGCGCCCTGCTCACCGTCCCCACAGAACGAACGGTGATTAAATAGCCCCCCGGCTCCTCTCCCCTTTCGGCGATCGATATGGCCGCCTCCCCTACCCCAAAAACATACACCATCAAGAACTGCCCGGGCTTAAAAGAGTCGTCATGATTTTCCAACGGAGAAAGCCAAAGGCTGACTACACGGGGACATTCGAGATCTTTCTTTTTGACCAGGTAGGCGGATGGAACAAGACTTGGGGACGAAGAGTCGATAAGAAGCTCAGTTGTCGTTTGCATTCCAAGCTCCTCAAGGTTTCACCCTAAGGGCGGCTATTTCTTCGGTCACATCGATACCCACCGGGCACCAGGTTATGCAGCGGCCGCAACCCACGCATCCTGACGTTCCGAACTGATCGATCCAGCTCCCAAACTTATGGCTAAGCCATTGCCTATACCTGGACTTGATCGATGAACGCACGCTGCCCGAAGGCAAATGGCTAAACTCCATCGTATAGCAAAAATCCCACCTTCGCCATCTTTCTGCTCTTTTGCCTTCCATCGATATGGAATCTTCAACCGTCCAACAAAAACAGGTCGGACAAACCATCGTGCAGGTCGAACAGGCGATGCAACGACCGGCGACATCATCCCAGCGGGGATGTTCCCAGTTGTTATAAAAAAGCTCCTTGATCCCCTGCGTTTCTACATTTTTTTTGACCTGGTTTTGGGCATTTTCAATACTCTTTTGGGCCAACACCAGATCTTCTTCCTTTGCTTCCCTTAAGGGCAAAAGGTCGGCAATCTGCTCTCCCCGGCAACTGCCTATTTCAACAAGGAAAAAATGATGCTTCGTCTCGATGCATTCCGTTAAGGCCAAATCGAAGCCCTCTTGAGCTTTGGGACCGCAACCCATGGAAAGACAAAAACAACACCCGGAAGCTTGACCACACTGAACAACAATAAAGAGGGATTGCTCTCTTCTCTGGGCATAATCGGGGTCATAAGAACGGCCTTGGCAAAATACCTTGTCCTGAACGAAAACGGCATGAAGATCACACGATCTTACCCCTAAAAATGCATACTTTTGCCCGGGTTTTTCTTCCGGGATAAAAGAAAGTTTCCCTTCTTTTTTCTCAACGCTGAAAAGCCTCTGCCTAGGAGGGAAAAGGTATTTCTTCATGCTCTGGAAGCCCACGTTATATCCAAAAAGAGCTTCGTCTTGGCGCCGCCTAAGTTGAAATTTCCCGGGTTCTTGTACGTCTGTCCACCCGATGGGCAGATCGGTTTCTTTTTGGATCTCTCCAAGACTCAGTGCCGTCTCGGTTAAAACCGGCCCTATTAGGGTATAACCCTGGGCCTTGATACAATCGATGAGCCGACCAAAATCTTTCCTTTCCAGGACCTTCCTTTTTTCTAAGAACGGCTGGGGGTTCATTGGCGTTGCCTCCTCCTAGAACTCACATTTTTGGTTTTTTCTCCAAGCCCGAAAGAGAGGGGGTAGGATACACAGAAAGGGCATAAACATACTGGGCCCTCTCATAGCTTGAGGGATCCGGGCAATTTTTCTGGCTGAGCAGTCCCCTGATCTCGTTGATCGAACGGTAGCCTTTTTCTTCCAACCACTCGACAACCCCGTTTTTAACCGTTTTGAGATATTCCACTCCATGATAAAGAAGGGCGGAACAGAGTTGCACGGTCGTGGCTCCCGAAAGCAGGGCTTTTAGGACATCGGTCGAGCTCAATATTCCCCCTGTAGCCGATAAGTCGAGCTTGACCCTGTTATAGAGAATGCCTATCCAGGTAATTCGCAAAAGCAGTTCTCCTTCCGTACTCAAGGTAATTCTTGGTTCCACGGTCATATTTTCCAGATCGATATCGGGCTGAAAAAATCGATTGAAAAGCACAAGCCCCTGGACCGCTGTCTTTTCTACCCGGCTAGAAAAGGAAAAGAAGTTTGTAAAAAAGGGACTTAACTTAACGGCTATGGGCAGGCTGACCGATTGGCGACAAGCGCTAACAATCTCCAAGTATCTTTGTTCGAGTTCAGTTGAAGAAAGGCTTTCTTGGGTAGGGATAGAATAGAGGTTAAGCTCTAAGGCATCGGCCCCCGCCTCTTCGATGAGCTTGGCATACTTTACCCACTGACCTGGACTCTGGGCATTCAAACTCGCAATAATGGGAATGGAAACCGATTCTTTCAGCCTTCTTAAATGATCAAGATAATAATCTGGACCCATTTTCAACCCGGGGACCTCGGGCACATAGCTCAGGGCTTCCGCAAAAGACTCCGTTCCCATCGTCACCGATCTTTCCAGATGCAAGGCTTCCTTCTCGATGTCTTCTTCAAAGAGGGAATAAAGGACAACGGCCCCCGCTCCCATTTCTTCCAGGGCTTTTACCGTGTCGATCGATTTGCTTAGGGGAGAAGCCGAAGGAACCAGTGGAGAAGAGAGTTTCAACCCTAAATAAGTGGTTTCTAAGCTTGTGCTCATCTCTCTTTTAGCTTAATTGATTTTTTTATAATATTCGAGCCGATTTCGACAGTCGGCAAGAGCCAAAGCCAGGAGATCCTCGGCGCGTTCAGGATCGCTGAAAAAAAGCATCCTAAATCTATTCTCGCTTAGCTCTGCTTTTTCAAAGCCCTCAATCGGCCTTGTCCAATCAAGTTTGAGGTGTTTCCCATCCGCATAACCCTTGGGATTATACCGAAAGATCGGCCACCTTCCCGAAGCAACCAGCGATTTTTGGTGGTGCATAGACTTGGACATGTCAATGCCATGAGCAATACAATGGGAATAAGCAAGGATGAGAGAGGGCCCGTCGAAGGCTTCGGCTTCCAAGAAAGCATTGATGGTGTGTTCAGCATCCGCTCCAATCGAGACAGAAGCCACGTACACGTTGCCCAGGGAAATCGCCATCAGGGCAAGATCCATCTTCGGCGTTGTTTTCCCTGAAGCGGCAAATTTAGCCACCGCCCCCCGTGGCGTCGCTTTTGAAGCCTGTCCTCCCGTATTTGAATACACTTCGGTATCTAACACCAGGACACGAACATTAAAATTCAAAGCTAAAACGTGGATAAGCCCTCCCAGGCCGATGTCATAAGCCCAGCCATCTCCCCCCACGATCCAAACGGTTTTTTTCGAAAGGTAACCCGCAACCGCTTCCAGCTCACGGGCTTCGAAAAGGGCTAATCCTTTAAGCCTTTCTTTGAGGAGTTGAATCCTCTTCCTCTGCTCTAAAAATTCCCTTGGGCTTTTCTCTTCAGCTTCGATCAATTCCTCAAGCAAGCCCTCCTCAATCCATCCCTTTTTAGCCATATCCCCAAGCAACAACCGGGCACGATCCCTTAGCTGGTCGACCCCAAGGAAAAGCCCAAGACCAAACTCCGCATTGTCTTCAAATAGAGAATTGGCCCAAGCCGGTCCTCTACCCGAGCTGTCTTGAGCCCAGGGTGTAGTCGGCAAATTGCCTCCATAAATGGATGAACAGCCGGTAGCATTTGCAACGAGGAGTCTATCTCCAAAAAGCTGGCTTAATAACTTCAAATAAGGAGTTTCTCCGCAGCCGGCACAGGCCCCGGGAAACTCAAAAAGGGGACGCAGAAGGGAAACATCTCTTAAGGATTCAATGTCGATTTTCTCTTTTTCTACGTCGGGAAGTTGCAGGAAAAACGCAAAGTGCCCCTTCCTTAGCTCCTCGAAAAGGTCCCTGCGCATGGTCATGTTTATCGCTTTTTTGGCAGGCTGGTACTTGTCAAATGCCGGACAAACTTCAACGCAAAGGGCACAGCCCGTGCAATCCGCTTCAGAAACAGCGATGGAATAAAATAAACCTTCCCATTGAGGATACCTGGCTTGTGCTTTTAAAAAACCTTCCGGAGCTTTTTCCAAGCAACTTGGTTCATAGACCTTTGCTCGAATGACCCCATGCGGACAGGCCATGATACATTGACCGCATTGAATACAAAGAGAGGGCTCCCAAAGCGGGACTTCCAAGGATATGTTGCGCTTTTCCCACCGGGATGTCGCCGTGGGGAAAGCCCCATAGGGAGAAAAGGAGCTAACGGGCAGCTTGTCTCCCCGGAGAGCCATCATCTCTCCAATAACCGTTTTCACGTACTCGGGCGCCTCTTCAGGAATTAAAGAAGGCAAGGGAACCGTCCCTAAAAGGGCTTCTTGAGCAGGGAACGGGCAAAGAGCGGATTGAGCCTTTTCCAGGGCTTCATAATTCCTTCTAACGATCTCTTCTCCCCGGTAGCCGTAGCTGATCTGGATATGTTCTTTCATCAAGGCTAAGGCCTCTTCAAAGGGAATGAGGTTGGTCAGTTTAAAAAAGGCCAACTGCATGATGGTATTGATCCGGGTTCCTAACCCGCAACCTTTAGCGATTTTATAGGCATCGATGGTGTAAAAACGGATCTTTTTATCCTTTATTTTTCTTTGCACTTCTCGAGGAAGCTTATTCCAAGTTTCCAGGGCCTCATAAGGACTGTTCAGCAGCAGTATTCCTTCATTTTCTATCTCCTTGAGGAGATCGTACTTGAAAATGAATTCGAATTGATGACAACCTACGAAGTTCGCCCTTTGGACGAGATAGGGAGCGGTAATCGGTCTTGGGCTAAACCGTAAATGAGAAATGGTCATCGAGCCCGATTTTTTAGAGTCGTAGACAAAATAGCCTTGAGCATAGCCTTTCCCCTTTTCTCCCATGATCTTAACGGTATTTTTATTGGCACTCACCGTTCCATCGGAACCCAGCCCATAAAATAGCGCTTCATAACTCTCCTTTTTGCCTACCGTATAAGCCTCGTCAACCGGGATACTCCTGCCACTGACATCGTCCACTATCCCCACTGTAAAACCGCTCCAAGCATCGGCCTTGGATAAATGATCAAAAACCGCTTTGGCCATTGCCGGGTTGAACTCCTTGGAGGATAACCCGTATCGGCCGCCGATCAGCCGAGGCAAAACGGGGAAAGGAAAATGCCTTCCCGAAATGTTATTCAAAATGGCCGAGGAAACTTGAAGAAAAAGAGGCTCGCCGGCCGCCCCCGGTTCTTTACACCGGTCCAGCACAGCAATAGATCGGGTTGTTGGAGGAAAACAGCTTAAAAACCTTTCCTGATCAAAGGGACTAAACAACCTGACCTTGACGATTCCCGTCTTCCACCCCTTGTTATTGAGGTCATCTACAACCAAGGAAAGGGTTTCTGCAGCCGATCCCATGACGACAACAACCAAGGTGGCTTGGGGATCCCCATAATAATCGTAGATTTTATAATGGCGGCCGGTTCGGTTGCCCAGCTTGTCCATGACGTCCTGGACTATTCCCGGGCAATCCGTATAATAAGGATTAACTCTTTCCCTGGCTTGAAAATAAACATCCGGGTTTTGTGAACTCCCGTAGAGTAAAGGCTTATCCGGATTTAGAGCCCGCTGCCTAAATTTCAAGATCGCATTTCTCGGCAACAACTCTCTCATCAACTCTTCGCCAACCGGTTCAATGGTGTTGATTTCATGGCTCGTTCGAAATCCATCAAAAAAATGAATGAAAGGAATAGATGCTTCCAAGGCCGCAATATGGGCTACAACAGCCAGGTCAGCCGCTTCTTGGACGGACTGCGAGTTTAAAAGGGCAAATCCCGTTGACCTGGCAGCCATCACATCACTGTGATCTCCAAAAATGGACAAGGCATGGGTGGCAACCGTTCTAGAGGCAACATGAAAGACAGCGGGCAAAAGTTCGCCCGCTATCTTAAACATGTTGGGAAGCATCAGTAAAAGTCCCTGGGAAGCGGTAAAAGTGGTGGCCAAGCTCCCGGATAACAAGGCCCCATGGATCGTCCCTGCCACCCCTCCCTCACTCTGCATTTCAACAACCCGGGGAAGCAAACCCCAAAGGTTGGTCCTTTTTTCCATTCTCCATTTATCCGCCCATTCTCCCATAGGAGAGGCGGGAGTAATCGGATAGAGAGCGATGAGTTCACTGAAAAGATAAGCTACTCGAGCCACCGCTTCGTTGGCATCCACGGTTTTTAATGGAACAGAAGCCATGATGGTATTGTATCCCTTGGACTTAACCGCTTAAACTTTAAAAAATCCTCGGATTTTTCCCTAGAAAAGTTTTTTTCTGTTTTTATCGCCCTTTTTCTCCTATACTTTTTGGAGAATCATGAAGGATTCAAAGAAGTTCAAAATCTCTAGAAAAGCGCTTCAATCCCTCATCGACTTGCTCAAGGAGCAGGGCTATAAAACGATCGGACCAAAAGTTTCAAAAAACGCTATCCTTTACGATGAAATAGAAACTTTGGAAGACTTCCCTATAGGCATCGGGGATGAGCAGGAAGCGGGCCGTTACCGATTGAAAAAAAACCCTTATCCGACCCTTTTTGGTTTTGCCTCTTCTCCCCATAGCTGGAAAAGGTTCCTATTCTTAGCCCAAGAAAAAATTTTTACTTTTCGACTCCCTCCTGACAAAACGGGACGGCCATCCATCGATCCTCCCAAGGAAGAACCGACTCCCTTGGCTTTTATTGGAGTAAGATCTTGCGATCTCCATGCCCTGGCCATACAAGATCGCATTTTTCGGCAAGGACCATTCCCTCATTCCGGTTACAACTTAAGGGCCCAGGGACTTTTTATCCTTGCCGTCAATTGCACCCATCCTTCGGCTACCTGTTTTTGTTCTTCCATGGGCACCGGACCCAGGGCAAAAAACGGTTTTGACTTGCTGTTAACGGAAATCGCCGGGCCAGGCACCGATCCTTATTACGTGATCGAGCCGGGCAGCGAAAAGGGGAAAGAACTCTTGGCCAAGGTAGAAAAAGAGGACGCTTCCAAGGAAGATCTTAACAAAGAAGAAGAAAGCCTTCGGGAAGCGGAGCAGAACATTACCCGTCGGCTGGACACTCAAGGTATTAAGGAGCTGCTCTATAACAACCTCAATCATCCGCGGTGGGAACAAACCGCCCAACGCTGCCTTTCCTGTGCGAACTGCACCTTTGTTTGTCCCACCTGTTTTTGTTCCACCCTTATCGATGTTCCACAAGCCGCCAACGTCGTAGAAAGATGGATGGTATGGGATTCCTGTTTTACCCTAGAATTTACCCATACCCCCTCTGGAAGCGTAAGAAAAACGGTTCTTTCACGCTACAGGCAGTGGATGACTCACAAACTGGCTTCATGGATTGATCAATTCGGAACTTCGGGTTGCGTGGGCTGCGGTCGTTGTATCAGCTGGTGCCCCGTAGGCATCGATATTACGGAGGAAGCCGCCATCATTCGAAAGACAAGTCCCCTTGAAATTCCATCTTAAGAGTTACAAAGATGAACCTCCTGGAACTCCAACTGAGCGAGCATCCCTTCTTGAAAGGAATCAAAGAAGAATATATCAAAAAATTATCTACCATAGCCAGCCATGTTAGCTATAAAGCTCAAGGCTATCTCTTTTGGGAAGGACAAAAAGCGGATCAATTTTTTCTCATCCAAAAAGGTTTTATCGCCCTGGAATGCTATTTCCCTGACAGAGGGGTGCGTACCCTCCAGACGATAAGTGCAGGCCATGTCGTCGGTTGGTCATGGATATGTCCCCCTTTCCTTTGGCATTTTTCCGCCCGGGTCATCGAACCTGTAGATGCCTTGGTCTTTGATGCGCTCCAACTCAGGCAGATGATGGAAGAAGATCATTCCCTTGGCTACGAGCTGACCAAGAGGATCATTCCCTTGATCCTGGAAAGATTACAAGCTACCCGACTGCAGTTCTTGGACATTTATGGACAACCCCATGCCGATTGAACCTAACCCCCTGTTCCCCAGGATGTTTATCATCGAAGAAAAAAGGAAGGAATCTCCCACGGTGGTTAGCCTTTACTTGAGATCGGTAGACGATCAGCCTTTTGATTTTTCTCCCGGGCAATTTAACATGATTTCGGCCATTGGAGGGGGCGAAGCGGCCATTTCCATCGCGGGCGATCCAACCGATACCCATCTTCTTATCCACACCTTACGCATAGTGGGTAACGTCACCCGATCGTTAAACACGCTCCAAAAAAAAGATCCCGTATTTATCCGTGGTCCCTATGGCAAAGGTTGGCCTACAGAACAAGCCCAAGGGAAAACCCTTATTCTTGTCGCTGGCGGTATTGGATTGCCTCCCCTACTGCCCCTGATTTACAAGGCTAAACAGCAGAGAGGGTATTTTAAAAAATTGGTTCTCCTCTACGGAGCAAGAACAAAAGAGGAGCTCCTCTTTATGCCTTTTCTAGAGAAAATGGCCCAAGAGAAAGTCATCGACTTGCATCTGAGCTTGGATCGTCCTAGCCCCGGTTGGAACGGCCATGTCGGCACAGTCATTACGCTTGTTTCAACCGTCCAATTCGATCCTCAACAGACCGTTGTCTTTTGTTGCGGGCCGGAAATCATGATGCGGTTTGCAGCAAGGGAGTTTGAGCGCTGGAAAGTTCCCAAGAAAAACATTTTTTGTTCCTTAGAAAGGAACATGAAATGCGCCATCGGCATTTGCGGCCACTGCCAGCTCTCGGCTTATTTTTTATGCAAGGATGGGCCGGTTTTCCCGTATGAAAAAATACAAAAGCTTTTAACCATAGAAGAGCTCTAAAAGGTCATGACGAAAATAGCGGTATGGAAATTTACCTCCTGCGACGGCTGCCAACTTTCCTTGCTCGACCTGGAAGAAGAGCTGTTGGAAATCGCCCAACATTTCGAGATCTCTTACTTCCTAGAAGCGAGCAGTAAAGTCGCTTCTCCCCCTTACGACATTTCCCTGGTCGAAGGATCGATAACCACCGAAGAGGCAAAGCATAAAATTATGGATATCCGCTCCTCCTCGCGCTATCTTGTTACCATTGGAGCTTGCGCGACGGCGGGTGGCATTCAAGCTTTAAGAAATTTTGCCTCCCTGGAAAGTTTTAAGCAAAGCGTGTATCCCCGGCCCGAAGTCATAGACGTTCTTCCCTCCTCCCTTCCCATTTCCCACTTTGTAAAGGTCGATTATGAACTTCAGGGCTGTCCGATCAACAATCGACAGCTCCTCTCCCTTCTCTATGCTTTCAGCCGGCATCTCCGACCCGCCTTCTCCACGGGAAGCGTTTGCATGGAATGCAAAAGAAGGGCTATTCCCTGCGTGATGGTCGCTGGAGGAACCCTTTGCCTTGGCCCGGTTACCCATGCCGGCTGTGGTGCCCTCTGTCCCGGAGTTGGAAGGGGTTGTTACGGTTGTTACGGACCGAAAGAAACCCCCAACTGCCCTTCTCTTTCCCGGTGGGCAAAAGAACAACTTTCCGTCGATGCCCTGGCCTTGAAGCATGCTTATCAAAAGTTTTATTGTTCAACCGAGGAATTTAAACATTTCGAATGAACTTTGCCGATCGACCCCTAAGCTTGTCCATTTCAGCCCTATCCCGCGTTGAAGGCGAAGGGGGCATTTCAATCGAAGTCGAAAAGGGAAAAGTTAAAAGCTGCAAGCTTCACATTTTTGAAGCTCCTCGTTTTTTCGAATCCTTTTTAATCGGCAGGCATTTTTACGAACCGCCCGATATAACGGCAAGAATCTGCGGGATATGCCCCGTTGCCTACCAGGTGAGCTCGACGGCAGCGATCGAAAAGGGGTGTAATGTTTTGATCCCCGAAAACCTATGGCAATTGCGCCGACTGCTGTATTGCGGCGAATGGATAGAAAGCCATAGTCTGCATGTTTTCTTTCTCCATGCTCCCGGTTTTTTACGCTACCCGAGCCTGATGGAAATGGCCAAAGATTACCCGACAGAGGTGGGCTGGGGACTGCAGATGAAGAAGGCGGGTAATGCCCTCATTCGAACCCTTGGCGGCAGGGAGATCCATCCTGTTAATGTCCGGGTGGGGGGATTCTATAGCCTGCCGGAGAAAAAAGAACTGAAAAAGCTTTTGGATCCTCTAAAAAAAGGATTGGACAACACCCTTGCGGCACTCAAGTGGATGGGTTCAACCTTTTCTTTTCCCCCTTTCCAGGGAGCATACCGCTTTGTGGCCCTGAGAAATGACGCTTCCTATCCCATCGAAAGGGGCCAGCTTTATTGCGGCCAACAACCCGTTCCAATCGAGCAATTTGAAAACTTTTTCAAAGAAGAACAAACCGATTATTCCAATGCGCTCCGGTGGTTGGGGAACGATTCGGCTCCCTGCGTTGCCGGCCCTCTTGCACGCTTCAATCTCAATTACTATCTTTTACCCCCTTTTTTAAGGGATATCCTTAAGCAGACGACCTTGAACTATCCTTGCCTAAACCCCTTCCAATCCATTCTCGTCAGGTTGGTCGAGGTGGCCTATGCTTTTGATGAAGCCATCAGGCTTATTGAAACTTACGAGCCCGAAGGAGAACCTTGCTGCATCGATTTTAAGCCTTGTGCGAGCCTCGGCCAGGGTATTAGCGAAGCCCCGCGCGGGATCCTCTACCACCGTTACCATGTCGATGAGCAGGGCATTATCACGGGGGCAAAAATCGTTCCTCCCACCTGCTTCAACTTGGTTTCGGCAGAAGAAGACTTAAAAGCCTGGATCGAGTCGCACCCCCACGATTCGATCGAAAACCTGAGCGCGGACTGCGAACAGATCGTCAGGAACTATGACCCTTGTATTTCCTGCGCTACCCATTTAATCAAGTTAACCTTCCTCTAGAAAACCTCCCCAGGGTTGCCCAAAGAGATCTTGGGTCGAATCCATCAACAAAACCAAGAAATTTAATTTCCTTCGAGGGCTTTTTAGAATCCACGGACGCAGCCCAAGCAACGCAGAAGAAATTGTTCAACTCCTTAGGCTTTTCGGACCACAAAAAAGCCCCTTGGCCGTTACCCGGCTGACCCGGGATCTTTTTTTCCCCAATGGAACGGCCCCTTGAGAAGAACGGAACTCCATAGGGATCGATCCGAACCTTTAAGCTGGGGAGAAAAAAATGCGGCCTTCCAGCAAAGACTAATCCAGGGACAACTGAAGAGAGAGCCTCGAGATCTTTCTTTTTTTGGCCGGCTCTACAAGTGGTGTTTTAGGTTTCAGAAGAGAGCATTCAAACCCATGACCTGGACGTTTCGAGAAGATGGCTGAGATATACCCCGTAGGAGGAATTCCCCATCTTCTTGATTTGGGAGAGGAGCTCTTCTTTGCCTATCCATCCCTTGTGAAAGGCGATTTCTTCTAAACAGCCGATCTTGAGCCCCTGTCTCTGTTCTATGGTTTTGACAAAGAGAGAAGCATCGTAAAGCAGATCGTGAGTTCCCGTATCGAGCCAGGCGATGCCGCGGCCCAACAACTCCACCTCCAGGCTTCCTTCTTCCAAGTATTTCTTGTTGAGATCGGTGATCTCCAGCTCTCCTCGGGCCGAGGGCTTAAGTTGGTTGGCAAAAAAAGAGGCTCGGCCATCATAAAAATAGATTCCTGGGACGGCATAGGAAGATTTTGGTTTAAGGGGTTTTTCCTCGATCGACAGGACTTTCATGGACCTGTCAAACTCCACAACTCCATAAGCGGAAGGATTGGAAACATGATAGCCAAAAATGGTAGCCCCATGTTTTTTTTGGGCCGCCCTGCTTAAAGTAGCACTGAGGCTGTGTCCATAGAGCAAGTTATCTCCGAGTACAAGGCAAGAAGGCCTGCCGTTGACAAATTTTTCCCCGATTTTGTAGGCTTCAGCAAGCCCCCGAGGCTGGGGTTGCACCGCATAACTGATCGATAGGCCGAATTGCGATCCATCCCCCAACAGCCTTTCAAACAGAGCGATATCCTGCGGGGTGGAAATCAAAAGGATCTCCCTGATATTCGCCAACATCAAGATAGAAAGAGGATAGTAGATCATCGGCTTGTCATGGATAGGAAGCAGCTGTTTACTCAAAGCGAGAGTCACCGGATAAAGCCTGCTTCCCGTTCCTCCAGCAAGCACAATTCCACATCTTTCCATAGGGCTTTCCGACTTTAAGATCAAATGGATCTTGTCCTCCCCAACCCTTGCCTCTTCAAGGTATATCCCTTATTCATGACCGATTGCACCCAGTCTCGATTTTCTACGTACCAAAAAAGGGTTTTTTCTAGGCCCCTATCCAAGTCCACCTGTGCTTGCCAACCTATCTCTCTTTTCATTTTCGATACGTCCAAGGCATATCTTAAATCATGCCCGGGCCTATCCGCCACAAACCGGATCAATTCCGCATAACTTTTCCCTGAAGACCTAGGGAAAAAGGAATCGAGCAAAGCACAAATTTTTTTTACCAATTCTATGTTGGAAATGCCACCGCCTTTGCCAATATGGTAAACCTCCCCGGGCCGCCCCTTCAACAAAAGCTTCCATACCCCTTCGCAATGATCTTCAACATAGATCCAATCCCGCACATTCAGCCCTTGACCGTAGACAGGCAACTGTTTTTCTTCCAAGGCATTACAGATCATGTGGGGAATCATCTTTTCGGGGTGCTGCCTAGGACCATAATTGTTTGAACTATGGGTAATCAGAGCCGGAAGTCCATAAGTCTTATAATAGGCGGCTACGAAATGATCCGAAGCTGCTTTTGATGCTGAATAAGGACTGGAAGGCGCATACAGCCCTCCTTCTTTTGTGGGAGCTCCATCCATGGGGATTGATCCGTAGACTTCATCGGTAGAAATGTGTATAAATCGAAACCTCTCCTTTTTTTCTGGAGAAAGAGAAGAGAAATAAACAAAAGCGGATTCCAAAAGCTTGTAGGTCCCCACCACGTTCGATTGCACGAAGAGTCCCGGATCATCAATCGAGCGGTCAACATGGGATTCAGCCGCAAAATGGACGATCGCCTCGATCTTTTCTTCAAAGAGGATCTGCTCCATCCGTTTTTGATCGCTGATGTCGGCTTGAATAAATTCAAAATTCTTTTTTCCCATCAACCCGGCCATATTTTCTATCGACCCTGAATAGCCCAGCTTATCGATGACGACAATCTTTTCTATTTGGGATGAAGGTTCATTGGAAAAGCAGTAATGGCAAAAATTAGAACCGATAAAACCCGCTCCGCCCGTCACGAGTATCTTCATGGACAAATTGTTCTTTGCTTATTTTGTTTAAGGCCCCGGTTTAAAAAACACCCTTTTATAACCTCCTGGCATTATTTTGTAAAGTTTTCCCCGAGATTTTCACTCCGGCTCCAAGGCCCGGCGATCTTTTTTTCATTAACGAAAAGCAAGAAGGGGCATACCCGTTGCCCTTAATCATCCTCTTTTTTGCCTTGCAGGATTCTTGCGGTGTACTTGGCCAAAAGATCAAATTCGAGGTTGACCCTATCCCCTACCCTTTTGCTTTTTAAATTGGTATGGGCTAAAGTAAAAGGAGTAATCCACACGCAAAAACTTTCAGCCGTTATCTTGCCCACGGTTAAACTGATACCGTCAACCGCAATAGAGCCCTTCGGGACTAAAAAACCCCGGGCAAAAGCCGGGTAGCTGATCCAAAACTCCTTCTCTTGGCCCAAATCCTTTATGGATTCTATCGGCTGCTTGCAATCGACATGACCTGTTACAAAATGGCCACCCCACCTTGCCTCCATTCTTAGGGGAAGCTCAAGGTTCACCTCCTCTCCTTTCTTCAGTTCCCCTAGGGTCGTGGCCCGGAGCGTTTCTTCAAGGACAAAAAACTTTAGCTTCCCCTCGCCGATCTCACAAACGGTCAAACAACAGCCATTGACAGCCAGGCTCATTCCCCTGTGCAATTCCCGGCTAAGATCGCCTACAGCAATGGTCAGCATCTTGTCCGTGGCCTCGGGCAACGCCTCAACCACCCCCATCGATTCAATAATCCCTGTAAACATGGTCGACCTTAAGAATCGTTTCTCTTTTTTAGTTGTTGTTCTTGGAAACACTCAACGCAGGTTCCAGCCTCCACTGACGATAAGATGGCTGCCCGTAATATAGTCCTGTTTTTCATCCAGGAAAAACCTAACCCCATTCCATATGTCTTCGAAGGTGCCAAAGCGGCCGGCGGGAATTTTACTTACGGGGGGAAGTCCCTGGCTGTTTTCGAGGTATCCCGGAGAAACCACGTTTACGGTAATTCCAAATCGCGCATTTTCCCGGGCAAAAGACTTGGTTAAAAGATAGACCCCGATTTTACCCAAGTGATAACCCAAGGCCATTTCCCTGCTGCCGATACGGTCACAACTCGAATCGCCGATGTTCACAATCCTTCCCTTACCCGAAAGTCTTAAAAGAGGCAGGGAAGCAAGAGTGGTAAATAAGACGGCGCTGGCTGTAGAATTTATTCCCCTATACCAATCCTCCTCCTTGGTTTCTTCTAGAAGGACAGCTTCATAAACTCCGCAGTTATTGATGAGTGCATCGAGGCGTCCATAAACGGATCTAATTTTCTCCAGGACTCCCATGGCTTCTTTCTGCCGAGAAAGATCCCCCTGGACCCTTATGACTGTTCTTTTTTTATCCAACAGTTCCCGTTCTAGAACCTTCGCCTCTTGTTCGCTCTTAAAATAGTGGATAGCTACGGCCCAATTCTCATCGCTGAGTTTACGGCATAAAAAGGCTCCTAATCCCTTCGCTCCACCGGTAACCAAAACGACTTTCTGTTTTGCTTCCATTGTTTTTTCAAGTTTACTTCAAGGTTGCTCAAAAAAAATTTATCCATTGGCAATCCCTTTTAGTTTATTCATCTTATTCCCATGATGTCTACCCCTTATTTCCCCGTAAAAGTTTTTCTCTCCCACAGCCTATCGGTCTGGGAAGAAAGAAAGTACCAGTGTTTAGCCCGAGGAGAAATCGATCCTCTTTTTCATTATACTACCGCCGCGCAATCGTTTCTGTGGAAACAACTTTTTGAACGCTATTCTCCCTTTAAAAAAGAGCAGGGATTTGAGCTTTACAAAAGTTGTTTTAGAGAGATATCCCTTTGCGTTGCTTCATCTTACCCCTACGAGCTGATCAGCCTTGGGTGCGGCAGTGGAGAAAAAGATCATCTTTTTCTTAAGGAACTTTTGCCTTCGGTTTCAGATATCAACTGGACTTGCGTGGATACAAGCCTGCAGCTCCTGTTGGAAGCCTGCATCCACTGTCCTTTAAGCCCCGAGAAGATCTCCCCCATTTTATCTGACATCCTTTGGGAAGACACCTTAAAGAGCTTGCAAACCCCAGGCTCCAAAAGACGAATCTTTACCCTTTTTGGAGTGCTTCCCAACATCGATCCTTTCGATCTTTTTAAAAGTCTCGAATCGGTTCTTGCCCCGGGGGATTTCCTGGTTTTAAATGCCCACCTTGCCCCCGTTAAATCCGAGTCCGAAGAAGACTACCTAGAAGGTATTGAATCTGTTCTCTATCAATACGATAATGAAGAAACCCGGCTGTGGCTTACGGAGGTTCTCCGGGATTGGGGAATAGAAAACAAGACTGAACTCTTTCACATATCGATCGGGATGTATAACAAGTTTTTTCGGATCGAAGCAACGGTTTATTGGAAAGAAAAGGGGAGCATTCCTCTAGGCTATGGGAAAGTACTCAACGTTTCCAAGGGAAGCCCCCTGCGTTTATTTTTCAGTTACCGGTTTACCCCTGAAAGGCTAGAGGATTTTTTTTCTCGTTGGCCATTTCGGGTGGTGAACCGATGGATTTTCCCCAACCATGAAGAAGGCCTATGGTTTTTGCAGCGCCTATAGAATGCAAGGGAGGCTAACCTTGGCTTTCCAGCCGGATGTTTCCTTTTTCCAGAAAGATCCATATCCCTTCTTGAAAGGTTCTTGGATATTTTTCCAAATTGAGAGGACTTCTCATTGAAGCCTGCCCATGATCATAAATCCTAATAAGAGAAGAATGCAGCCGGTTGTTCTTTCTTCTCTCCAGCAAGTGTTCAACCAACAGATCGAAGGGGCAATTTTGGGCTAGGGATGAGAAAGGAAGGGGATAAGACAGGAAGAGGATTTTTCTCTTTTCTTTTTCGACAAGGCATCCGAATTCTCCCTCACGATTTGCCCTGAAAGTCAGCCTAAAGCCGTCATGGTCATCCCAGCACAGTTCTTTTTGGTCGCCAACTGTCAACTCTTTCAAATGCCAGCATCCATTTTGAAATGTCAAGGTTGGACAGTCGGGAGGAACCAACAGGGCTTTTTTTATCGCCCCCACCCGGTATTCTTCCTCTCTTCCCTGAACCGAGTTCAAAAGCCAATAATGATTTTTATTTTTTATCACGCAAAGATGACCCGAATCGACTTGGGCTACATATATCCATGGGCAAGCCGGATGACCCAGCATCTTCATCTCCGGTACGGCCAGGACAGCCGAGGGAATCTTGGCCCAAAAATCGACGACAAGCACCAAGGCCCACAGGAAATACCGATTAATACCGTTGAGAACGCATGCCAAGCCATCAGAAAAGAACCCTCCCAGGGCGGACAACGAACCGAGAAGAACGATCAATTCGGCCAGGGGCACAGCGATAAGATTATCGAAAATACCCACCCAGCTTAAAGTGTGAAAGCAAAAAACCTCCAAGGGCAATGCACCAAGCCATGCGGCGAGTGAAGCGGCTAAAAGAAGAGCCCCGATTTTGCCTACTTGATCGAGCATTCGTCTAGGGAATGGGGCCAGGGATCGGGGAATATAGGGATCGATTTTAAACGGGCTATAGAACAGCCCGAAGAGAGGCTTTGCCAATAGCAGTAGGGATAAGACAACCGCATAGGAAAGCTCCAAGCCGATATCCATGATCGCCAGGGGATCATAAAGCAAAAAAGCAAAAAGGCTGACCGCCCAACAGTGCAGGGCATCGACTTTCCTTTTTAAAGCCCATCCTAGAATGCAATATATGCAGGCAGCACAGGCGCGTACAACGCTTGGTCCATTGCCCGATACGAAGCTAAAAACGACGAGCAATGGAATAAAAACAAAAGAATATTTCCATTGGTTTTTCCCCACCGCTTTCAACAAGAAAATGCCCATGCCCAGGATGATCCCAACATTTTGACCGCTTACAGCAAAAAGGTGGTAAGCCCCTGCCCGTTTAAAGACTTCGGCCAGTTGGGAATCCATCCCTGAGACATCCCCATAGACCATCCCTTGGAGTAGCGACCGGAGCCCCTCCTCGGGAATACCCACCGAAAGATTTTTTTTTATCTTCCTTCTTAAAACTTCAATCCCAACGGCACAAAATTGATCCTTTTGGGGTATTGAAAAAAGAGGAAAATCCCCGGAGAGAAGTTCAAAAAGCCACCGCCTTTGCAACGATAGCTTATAATAATCTATTTCTCCCGGATTTCTTTTTCTTGGAGGTAAAAAGACTTTGCCTTCAATGGCTACCGCCTGTCCCAGGTAGGGTTCCCTGGGTAGATCGCCTACCCGGCAAAAGAGTTTGCCCTCCAGGGGAATCGATTTTTCTTCAACCCTGACAGCCTGGAGCTTGAGTTGGAAACAAAGACCATGATTTCTTTTTTGGGGAAAACTCTCCACGATACCTTCAAAAAAAGGCCTTTTAAGGCCCTTGAGCCTTTTATAAGCTTGGAGTCTTTCCTGTTCTATCCAAAACCATTGGACTTTTCCGTGGATGAACCCTAGACAAAAAAGGCTGATCAAAAACAGGGGATAATGCCACTTTGACTTCTCGAGCCTAAGCCAAATTCCCAGGGTTACAAAGAGTCCTCCCCATGCCGTTATTACCCCAAGCCATCCTTGAATCCCTCCATAACAGCCGGCGGCAAAAAACAGGGCCGGCAAAAATAAGGGGGCTTTTTCTCTCTCTCTTGGGAATGGGGCTGCTCTATCTTGGCAACAATCATCCACGGCTATCTTTAGATGTAAGTCGAAACTAGAAGATAGTGCGGCAATTATTTCTTCTGTTTTCTACTCCAAAGCCAAAACTGCGGCCTTTGCCCCCCTTGGATTTTTTTTAATTGGCACCGCTCGTTATACTCTTCGATAGTATGGCGGGCGGGCCAGGATGGACCGAGGATTTTTTTTAACTCGGCCAAAAATTCTTGTTCGGAACTTGAAAAGAGAATCAATTGTTCCAGAAGCGAGGAGTCGATACAAAGGAGTTCGAGAAGTGCTTTATCCCAATCATCTTGAAGATATTCCGTCGGAGGCAGTCTTTTTTGATGGAGGGCTTTTATCTTGTCATAGAGCCGGGGCAAATAGCAGATTCCTCCTAATTTTTCAAGGGGATCTCTAAGTTCTACGCTAGGGGAGTAGCTTACGGGGTATTTTTGCTCTTTCCAACCTTTCCACCCCTTTTCCATCCAGTAAACTTGGCTGTAGCCCATTTCCGAGAGGGTATAGGCAGCCAGCTGGGATCTTAAGCCATCTCCACAATAACAGATCACGGGAAAATCTTTATCGGCCAGGACCTTTTCTATCTCCCATTCGATATCGGCTCTTTCTATGGACAGTGCGCCTGGAATATGCCCCATAAACCAATCCTCTTTTTCCCTGACATCGATGACCAGGGCCCGGCGACTTTGCAACCCCTGGTAGGTGTCTTGGATGCTCATGCTTTTCACCTTTTTCTTTATTTTTTCCAAATAGGATTGAAGTTGGGGATGCCGATCGGGGATATTCATGGACTTTAGCTCATAGTAAGGAAATTGTTTTTATTTTCTCCATTAAGTTCAGGGATCTTCTTTTTAAAACGGCTAGGCATTAAAGAGAGTCCCTAAGCGTTCAAGATTACTTCAAAGCGCCGTTTTTTTTAGCCCATATCATGATAATAGCCACATCAGTAGGATTCACCCCGGGAATCCTTGATGCTTGGCCAAAAGTCAAGGGTTTCATTCGCGACAGTTTTTCTCTTGCCTCTTGTTTTAGGCCTGGAATTTTTTCATAGTCGATGTTTGCTGGAATGATCGATTCTTCGAGTTTTTGTCTTTTCAAGATCAATTCCCTTTCACGGGCAATATAACCCGCATACTTTATTTCACACTCGATATGCAAGGCCACGTCCTTGGGCACACCCTGAAATTCCAAGGGTAAATGACTCCAGGAATATTCAGGTCTTTTCAACATTTCCTCAAGCGAAAGTCCATTAAGCCGGTATTGGCGGATCTTCTGAAAGGTCTCCTCGATAAGCCTTTTCTTCTCTTGAACACGCATGAGCCTTGCCTTAGAGGCCAAGCCCAGGGAATAGCCGATTTCCGTAAGCCTCAAATCGGCATTATCTTGACGGAGCACAAGCCTATGTTCGGCCCGGGATGTAAATATTCTATAGGGTTCTCGAATCGGTTTTGTCGTGAGGTCATCGATCAGGACTCCAATGTAGGCCTGATCCCTACCGAGAATAAGAGGAGGGTTGTTTTGGATTTTTCTGGCCGCATTGATCCCCGCTATGAGACCCTGCGAAGCCGCTTCTTCATAACCGGTAGTTCCGTTGATCTGCCCGGCAAAAAACAACCCTTCAATAGTTTTTGTTTCCATCGTAGGATAGATTTGAGTTGCCGGACAGTAATCGTATTCGACGGCATACCCCGGTCTGATAATCTGGCAGTGTTCCAATCCTTCAATACTGTGAATAAATTGATCTTGGACTTCAAAAGGTAAACTGGTCGAACAACCATTAACGTAGTACTCTTCGGTATGCCGTCCTTCGGGTTCAAGAAAAATCTGATGGCGTTCTTTATCCGCGAAACGAACAATTTTATCCTCAATGGATGGGCAATACCTCGGTCCTACCCCCTGAATTTCTCCACAATAAAGAGGGGAAGTATGTAAATTTTCCCGGATTATGGCATGGGTCTTGGCATTCGTATAGGTAATGGCACAAGCCAATTGTTCCACGTGGAACATTCCCTCTTTCCACCGATTCAGGGTATACATCCCTTCTTTATCCGTATCCAGATCACTTAAAGCAAAAGAAAAGTGGGGAGGGGGAGTGTCGCCTGGCTGCATCATACATTTGGAAAAATCTATTGTTTTGCCGTTGACCCGGGGTGGAGTTCCCGTTTTCAATCGCCCCACCTCAAAACCATATTTCCTTAAAACATCGGAAAGGCTGCTTGAAGATTCTCCCATTCTTCCCCCCGTCTTCTTGTTCCTCCCGACATGGAGCAATCCCCTTAAAAAGGTTCCCGTGGTCACGATTACCGCCGAAGCATGGATAACGATCCCCAGTTCGGTGATAATTCCCTTGATCTTGTCTTCTTTAACGATAAGATCGGAGACGGAAGCCTGAAACAAATCCAGGTTAGAAGTCCTTTCGCATACCGCCTTAAGTCGAAACTGGTAGGCCTTTTTATCGCACTGGGCTCGGGGGGCCTGAACGCTGTAACCTTTCTTGAGATTCAGCATTCGAAATTGAATCCCCGTCAAATCCGTATTAATCCCCATCTCCCCCCCTAATGCGTCGATCTCCCTGACGAGATGTCCTTTGCCTATGCCTCCAATAGAAGGGTTACAGGACATCTGGCCGATGGTATCGAGGTTCATTGTCAATAGAAGAGTCTGACAGCCCATCCGGGCGCAAGCCAAAGCCGCTTCTACGCCCGCATGACCTCCACCAACAACAATGACATCGTACTTCTTAGGATATTCCATGGTTAAAAACAACCGCTGAAAAAATGTTCCACGTGGAACATTTTTTAAAGCTATTCCCTGGTTAAAACATATCCATTAACCTTTAATTCCCCTTATTCTTTATAACAAAAAGTTGGGCTGATCCTCTGCCTAGAAAACAAACATGAACTATATTCCCTACAGGGTCAAAAATCCATTTGTATCCTTATTTCATTTATAAACAATAACTTACTTTTCTTTCCCTGGGAAAATATTCTTGTCATAGGATTATGTTCACCTAGACTTATCTAGTTCAGCGTCTAATTAATATGGGCAAAAACATGAAAAGAAAAGGGGAGGATTTAAACAAGGATGCGATCCTTTCTCTTTTCAGTAATGAAGCTGAAAAGGCTATACTCGGACTGGCTCTTACAAACCCTGAACTCGTTTTCGATCGAATAAGGGAACGAATCGCCGCGGATGATTTTTATGTTCCTTCTCACCGCTTGCTTTTTGAGGTGTTATGCGATATGCATTCAAAAAGCATCCCTATTGATCTTACCACCGTTCACCAATACCTGATCGATCATCATCTTGAAGAAAAAATGGGAGGAGCCGTTCTTCTTGCCGACCTGGTTGCTTCGTTTGCCACCCACCTTAACCTTGAATCCTACATTAAGATCCTCAAAGATAAAAGCGTTTTACGCAAACTCCATCAAGTGGCGCTGAATATCGTGCAGAGTATTTATGAGAATTCTCACTCCGTCATCCAGGTCCTCGATCAGGCTGAAAAAGAAATTTTTGAAATCACCGATCTCACTATCACCCGATCAACAGTCAAAGCTTCCATAGAAATCGAAAAAGCGATCGAGCTGATCGATTGTTTCCATAAAAGAAAAGGCAGGTTATTTGGAATTCCCACCGGCTTTTACCACTTGGACCAGATCACCACCGGATGGCAGAATGGGGACATGATCGTTTTGGCGGCAAGGCCGGGAGTGGGGAAAACCGCCCTAGGACTGACATTCGCCTGCAGGGCATTGAAAGAAAGGTATGACCAGGAGAAAGATCTCTGGATCAAACCGGGATATGCCGTGGGATTTTTTAGCTTGGAAATGACCGCCGTACAGATCATGTTAAGGCTCTTAGCTTCCATAGGGAGTGAAAGCCTGCAGAAAATTCGTCGGGGTGAGCTTGAACCGGCAAGCTTGGAAAAACTCAAGATGCTTGCGGATGATGCCAAGGAATGGCCATTTTATATTGATGATTCGAGCGACTTAACGATTCACCAGCTGCGGGCAAAAGCCAGGAGAATGAAAAACCAGTTCGGGGTCGATTTGATCATTATCGATTATCTGCAACTTTTACATTCCGATTCCGAGCAAGCAAGAGAAAACAGACAGGTAGAAATTTCCGAAATTTCACGGGGGATCAAGGCATTGGCCAAAGAATTAAACATCCCAATAATCGTTTTAGCCCAATTAAATAGAAGAATGGAGGAGGGGAAAAGCGAGCCGGCCTTGCACCACTTGAGGGAATCGGGCGCCATAGAACAGGATGCCGATGTCGTCCTTCTTCTCCACAGGTTGGAAAATGATCCAGAGACAGATCACTCAAAGATTCCTTACATCATCCATGTCGCTAAACAAAGAAATGGTCCTACCGACAAAATCGAGATTTTCTTCAATGCTCCCTATACCCGTTTCGAAGATCCCTTAAAACACGAAACAGACTATTCCTCCTTCTAAGCAATGGTGGTATAGCTCAAAGAAGTAAAACTGGCTTTGAACAGTTGATTTTTGAGTTGATCTTTTTTTATCTTATCTCCTATTGGCCTCCCTAAACGGCCCTACGGCAAGTTCCTTCCGGAAGGCAGGCCTGCGGGAGAGGAAGGCTCCGGCCAGGGGTGCACGCGCCGGCTGCACCCGCCTCAATGAAGCAGGAACTGGGCTTTGTTCCTGTTTGAGCAGCAATGAGCCAGTCTGACGTAGCGACGCAACAAGGATGAAGCCTTTTTGACAGCCGTTTTTCTTAGCCCTTGAGGGGGAACCGCTCATGGCCTCTGATTGGAGGGAATTCTTAGAGCCGGCCAACTCCTTGCTTTGCACCCAGCACTTTTCCTTGAGCAACGAGGCGGCTGTATAATGGTGATGAGGGAAAGGGCGATGAGCACAGAACGGTTGGCAACCCCAACAGCCCAACCCGTGGCAAGCCCCTAGCAAGCCATTGTAGAGCTTCATCCTCAATAGTTCTCAGCCGTAGCCCAAAAAGACACACCGGGCCGATACGAATGGGCTCGGCAAGACCCTTCGGGGCGGGAAGAAAACGGAACACATACCAGCATATGCTGTTGATAAAAGAAAAAGAATCGATAGACCTTGGGGAAGGATAACCTTCCTTTCGTTTGGACCTTGCCGATTAAAGGGAAATTCCAGGGAGCTTTGAGTATCATCCCCCTACCTCGCAAAACGAATTAGGGGAGCATTTGAAGGGCTTTCACAGCCTCAAGTTTAGGGATCTTGTATCGCGTTCAGGGTTAAAGAAAATTCTACCCGAAAGAGGAGAGAAGGCTCTATCCTACTGAAACGATTGTTCGCGGTTAGAAAAAAGATTCCAGGGGGCTCGTCGCCACGGCAAACTTGGACACTTCATCCGTACCCGATTCGTAAGCCATGCGGCCCGCTTCCACGGCCATCTTAAAGGCTCTAGCCATCCGGCAGGGATCGCTTGCAATAGCGATGGCCGTATTGATAAGCACCCCATCAGCGCCCATCTCCATGGCCAAGGCGGCGTGGGAAGGTTTACCAATACCTGCGTCCACAATTACGGGCACGGTGGCCTGTTCAATGATAATCTCGATCTGGGCCTTGGTTTCCAAGCCTCTCATGGAGCCGATGGGCGAACCCAGGGGCATTACCGCTGCAGCACCTTCCTCTTCAAGCCGTTTGGCGAGCACCGGATCGGCATTGATATAGGGCAGGACGATAAAATCTTCTTTTACCAGCATCTGAGTGGCTTTAAGGGTCTCAATGGGGTCGGGAAGCAAATACCGAGGGTCAGGATGGATTTCTAGCTTGATCCACTTGGGCAATCCCCCATGAGCAGCTATTTTTGCGATCCGCACCGCCTCTTCGGCATTCATGGCCCCACTCGTATTGATAACCAAAAGGTATTTTTCGGTATCAATATAAGAAAGAATATCTTCTTGCCTTTTATTTTCCCCAATCTCCACCCTTCTCAAGGAGACGGTGACGATTTGACTTCCACTGGCCTCAAGAGCCTGAGCCATTTGCAGGTAAGAACCAAATTTGCCCGTCCCCACAAGCAGCCGAGACCGAAAGCTCTTGCCCGCTATGACAAAGCTCTTCGTTTTAATCGGGTTTTCTTCCATAGCTTAATATGACCTAAAAAGACCGGCCAAGAAAATGCAAAGCGGCCGGGATTTTTTCCTACTCCACAAATTCCACCGTTATTCCCTTATCCACCATTCCCAGGGCTTTTGCTTGAGCAATAAACTCCTCAATAGCTTGCTTGCCTTCCACTCCATAATCCAATGTCCTTGCATTGACATACATCCCCACGAATTCATCAATCAAGGGCCATTCGACTCCTCGACTGTATTTTCGTGCATAAGCCAGGGCTTCTACCCGGTTTTCCAAGGCCCACTCAATGCTTCGCTTCACAAGAGATTGAAGCTCTCTACACTTATCCCTGCCAAGGGACCGTCGCAAGGCATTTCCTCCCAAAGGCAAGGGGAGGCCCGTTTTTTCTCTCCACCACCTGCCTAAGTCTTCGCACAAAACAAGTCCGTGTTTTACGTAGGAAATTTGTCCTTCATGAATAATCAACCCAATATCGGCATATCCTTTTTCCACGGCCAAAAAAACCTGGTCAAAGGGACAAACAAAAAGGTCCAGCTCTTCGGCCCTTTTTCCAAAGTATAAGCATAAGCCAAGCAATGCGCTTGTATGGAGACCCGGGACGGCTATTTTCTTTTGAACCATCTCTTTTTTTTCAAATTTTTGCTTGGCCACCAGCCTTGGTCCATAACCTTCACCCATGCTTGCCCCACAATTCATAAGCAGGTAGCGGTCAGCCACCCTGCAATAGGCATGGATGGACAAAGCGGTTAAATCGAGTTTTTCCTGCAATGCAAGATTGTTCAATGTTTCAATATCGGTGATGGTTTCCTTAAAAACGTAGTTGGCAAGGGGTATTTTTTTTTGGGAAAGGGCATAAAACATAAAGGCATCATCGGCATCGGGAGAATGACCCAGCGTTATCACATCACAGTTCATAGTCGATTTTAGCACTATTCAAACTTGCTTCAACAGATAAAAAGGAGATAAAATGAGACATGGATTTAAAAACGGCCGTATTTTGTAGTGAAAAATTCGCCCAGCATCGTCCCCCCTCGGGTCATCCCGAATCCCCGGCGCGCATCACCCAACTGCTTCCCAAATTAAGAGAAGATTTTCTCCATTCAGTTCTCTGGATAGAACCTACGGCTGCTCCTGAACAGTGGATTCAAAGGGTTCACACCCCCCAGTACATAGAAAGGGTAAGAAAAACCCAGAAGGGTCCCATGGTCTTGCTCGATGGGGGAGATACCTTTGCTTACGGTCCTTCTTACGAAGTTGCCCTCCTTGCCGTGGGAGCAGCATTAAATGCGGTAGATAAAGTGATGTCCAAGGAAATAAAAAATGCTTTCTGTTTTGTCCGTCCTCCTGGACATCATGCTTTGGCTAACGCGGCAATGGGTTTTTGCCTGTTTAACACGGTGGCCATAGCCGCTAGGTACGCCTTGGAAAAACATGGATTGAAAAAGGTTTTTATCCTTGATTGGGATGTCCATCACGGCAATGGAACCCAGGATATTTTTTATGAAGACCCTCAAGTGTTTTATGCCAGTCTCCATCAATTTCCCCATTATCCCGGCACGGGGAAATCAACCGAAATAGGCAAAAACGAAGGCTTGGGGTACACCCTGAATTTGTGCATGCCCAGGGGAGCATCGGATAGCCACTACGAAAAGGCTTTTGATGAAAAGATTATTCCGGCAATAGAGAGTTTTAAACCTGATATGATCTTGATTTCCGCAGGTTTTGATGCCCACAAGGACGATCCTTTGGGAGAAATTTATCTTACTGAACAGGGTTTTGAAAAGATGACCCGGCTGATCAAGGAGGCGGCGGAACGCCATTGTCAAGGCAGAATGATTTCTGTTTTGGAAGGGGGTTATAACATAGAAAGTCTTTATAAGTCCATTAAAAGCCATCTCCAAGCTCTTCTAGCGGACTAGCTGTTTGAAAGGCTAAATTTTTTAATGAAGCGTTGGAGACAAAAGCGGTAGGGGGAAGACCTTGGCGATCGATTAGGTCCTGCAATTAAGACTTTATGATTTTTCTAGCCCATTTTAGCCTTGATCGAACCCAATCATGACCCATGGTTAGGGATTATCGGGAAACGGTGCGTTGTCTTCATTTTTAATGGTTGAAGAATCCCTTTTAGGATTTTCATCCTTCAGGCTTTCCAGGTAAAGAGCAATGGCCAAGGCATCCTTGTGACTCATCCGGTAAGGAGGCATGGGCAACTTGGAATATCCTCCACCGGGGAGCATCCCCGTCTCCAGGTATTGAACCATGTCGGCCTCTTTCCAACCTTCGGGTAATCCAACAAGGGGACCAGCATAACTTGCCCAGTTGTTGACAGAAAGTTTACTTACCCAGGGTAAAGAGGCTCCTTGAAGCCATTTATCCATGATCAACCCATTTTCATCCCTTGGAGTATGACATTCCGCACAGAGAGCCACGGCTTCGACCAGGTATTTGCCATGTTGAATCATTTCTCCCATCTTGGAATTAGCGTGCCGCCTGGGAGAAGGGGGAGCGGGGGGCAAAGCTTCCTCTTTGGCCAGGGGAAGAATGTCGAGCCCTTCTTCAACGCCCCACGATGAACCGAGCAGAAAAAAACAAAATAATAGAACCGTGTAAAAAAAGTCTTTCACCCGTCGTAGATCAACTCCTTTTTTTGCTTTTCTTGGGTGAAAAAAACAAGTTTTTTTCTTTAAAGATACAAGGAGAACGAAAGAAGACTTTAACGATAAGAAAGACGAAGCCCGATATTATCCGGTTTTAAAACGAGCAGTTCTCCTGAAAGGGATCTCCTTGAAGATTCACTTTTTAAAGCTTGGACAACCGCCGTTGGATCTTCATAGGCGATGGCCATCAGGGTAGAACCTGACCCGCTTAAATAAAACCCCAGGGCTCCAGCCTCCAAGGCAGCCCTCTTTAGCTCTGCCCAATAGGGAATGGAAGCCAGCCTATAGGGTTCATGAAAATAATCTACAAATAATCCAGCAAGATCCTTGTACCTTTTTTCGAAAAAGCATACCGCTATCATCGAGGCTCTTTGGAGATTTTGGACCGCTTCCTTTAACTTGATTTCAGGAGGTAAAATTTTCCGGGACAGCTCGGTAGATATTTCTACTTGGGGTACAAAAGCGACGAAAAAAAGCTTGGAGTCTATCCTGGTTCGCAAAACTTTTTTAGGTCCACAAAGAATAAAACCCCCGAGAAATGCGGGTGTGACGTTATCGGGATGGCCCTCAAGCTCAATAGCACACTCAAGCATCTCTTCTTTGCTGAGCGGAAAGCCAGCCAAGGCATTCAAACCGGCAAGAAATCCCAACCGAACCGTGGCACTGCTTCCTAGCCCACGGGCTTGAGGAATCTGGGAATGCAGGGACCATTTAAAAAAGGGAAGGGAAGCCCCCGTTTTTTTTTCAAACCCCTTAAGGGTTTCGACAACCATGGCGGGAGAATCAGACCAGGGAGGAGCTTGTTGTTGGGTTCTCTCAAGAACGATCACGTTGTAGAGGCTAAGGGCAGCCCCAAAAGTATCGAAGCCCGGACCAAAGTTCGTCGTGGTTGCGGGAATCTTAACCCAGCACCGGCTTATTTTTTTTTGAGGCGATATCGACATGAGCTGTTATCGAAGGCTTTGAGCCCGAGGGCAGGAGGATTGATAGGACCTCACGGGCCACAACTTCAAGTAGAGGTATCCAAAAATGGCTCCTGCTAAATGGGCGGTATGCGAAGAGCCCGTAGGTATATCAAAAACAACACAAAGGGCTTCAAAAATAACGAACACAAGGACAAGAACTTGAATGATGAGAAAAAAATTAGGATTAAAGATAAACCGGTTTGAATCAATGTCCTGATTAAAAATGATGCTTCTTATCCAAATCTCTTGAAGGCAAAAGGCAAAGGCAAGAAGAAAAGAAAACACAACCCCACTGGCTCCAATCAACCCATGCTCGTGCATAGGGCCTCCAAAAAAATACCATCCTAGTCCTCCGGAAATGGCTCCCCCCAAAAAAAGCAAGGCAAGTCTCAAATGTCCGAGAACTTTTTCCAACTGGTTCCCAAGAAAATAAATGACAATGGCATTGGTAAGCAGATGAGGAGGTTCCACCTCGTCGTGAAGAAAGGCATAAGTGAGGAACTCCCATAGTCGCCCATGGAGAACGCCATCCGTGGTGAGGGCAAAAAATGACCTAAACCACGTTGATCCAAAAACAAATAAAAAAGTAATCTGGATAAAATAAAAAATAAAAAGCAAAGTCGTCAGAGCTTGAGTTACCCAAGGCAATGTTTTTAAAAAATAGAGAGAAGAACTGTCCTTAACCAAAATCATCTTATCTTTTTTCATTTTCCTTTTGAAAACCTACTTTGGATCCTCCGTGAACCTTCTAAAATAAAGAGTTATTTTTTAAGTTGGCCCTTTTTAGGGTAAAAATCAACCCAATTCCTTCCCTGTTTCTGGGATAAAAGGCCTCTCAAACAATATCCATGGAAACATCGATAGCCCGAGCACTATGGGTGAGAAGTCCAAGAGAAATAAAATCGACTCCCAGCCGACTTACCGCTGTTAGTTTTTCTTTATCCACTCTTCCCGACACCTCGACCAAGGTCTTATTCCCTATAATCTCCAGTGCTCTTGCAATCTCCTCTACATCCATATTATCAAGCATGATGATGTCGGGAGACAGCTCGCAAAAAAGGCTGACTTCTTCGAGAGAGGAAGCTTCAATTTCTACCTTAATAAAAGGTTTTTGACATCTAACGCCGCCAAGCTGGCTTTTTATCCACTCAAGCCAACCTGCCCCATGTTTCTTCTTGAGAAGGGCTATGTGGTTATCCTTGATGAGAATATGATCTCCAAGGGAGAACCGGTGGTTTGCCCCTCCTCCGCAAATGACCGCGTATTTCTGGAGCATTCTCAATCCAGGCAGGGTTTTACGGGTATCGAGAATTCTCGTTTTTGTTCCCTTGACGGCTTGAACAAACTGGCTCGTCAAGGTAGACACACCGCAAAGATGGGATAAGAAATTGAGCGCCACCCTCTCCCCCAGGAGTAAGCTTTGGGCCTTTCCGGAGATTTCCATCACGGGAGTATTTTTTCCCACTTCCCGGCCATCCTCCGAAAAAAAGAGGCATTCTACAGAGGGATCAATAAAAGAGAATACCATTTTGACCAAGGGAAGCCCACAGAGGATTGCCTGTTCGCGGACAATAACTTGAGCTTTTGCTTCTGTATCTTGGGAAATCAATAAAGAAGAAGTCAGGTCGGCTAGTGCTATATCCTCTTCTAAACTTTGCTGAATAATTTTCTTAAGAATAAATTCAGGAATAGAATACAGGGGGGAGTTTTTTTTTATTTCCATTGAAACTTCTATCTTATAAAGTTTATTGCATTACCGAACTCATCAATGCACAATACTAGGAATCCCTTCGCTTTTTCTATTTATTAATGGTGGCAATGTTGAAAAAAGCTAGCTTTAAAAAAAGATAAGAATAGCGTGGAGGGAATGAAAAAAAGAATAAAATTTTTTCCTTTTTTGGATAAAATGTATTCAAAATCCCAATAGTATGCTCTTTGGAAAAATAAAATCGATTCCGCTTCCTCAAATCGCCAAAATGATAGAAGAAAAAAGCGGAGTGGTTGAAATAAAAACGCCAAAAAATGAACTTTACAAGCTTCATTTTTCAAATCGGCAGTTCTTGGGAGCTGAAACAGAAAACGGCTGGGTAGAAGATATTTTTACATTGAGAGCCCTCCTCTTAGAGCTTACGGATAAGCAGGAAAGTTCCTTTTTTTTTAAGGAAACAGCCGTCGACAGTCAAAATCGAGCCTTGATGCTGCCCATAGAGCAATTTATCATCGCCTCTCTTCATTCTCTTAGGACCAAGTACCAAAAAACCATTGCCGATTTTTACCCCGATCCTGATACCGTTTTTCTTTCCACCGGCGCCGATCCCAGTTTCCTGGGAAGCGATCTTTTCGCCTTTTGGATAGAAGCTCAACCTTTTTTTTCTCGAGGAACAACCGCAAAAGAACTATTAAAGTACCTCTTTTTTCCTTTAGAAGACATCCTGTTTTATATCTATACACTCCATTTACTCGAAATGATCAGGTTATCGGATAAAAAAAGAGTATTTCAACTCCCCCTGGTAGAACATCCCCTTCTCAATAGTATAGAGAGTAAAACCCCCAACGATAACCTGAGTCCTGCCAACCTCGTAGAAGAAAAGCCTTCTTCATCCCTTGCGGAAAGAACAGAGATCCAGGCGATCCAAGTTTATCAATCTGACCAACAGCAGAAAAAAGGCTTGCTTAAGCGATTGATTTATAGTTTTAAGAACTTCTTTAGGAAAATGTATGAATGAGAACATCATTAAAATTTTTGTGACGGGACCTTCCGGAGCGGGGAAAACGACTTTTATTCGTTCGATAAGCCAATCTGAAGTAATAACCACCGATGTGCCTTGTACGGATTTAAAGGGGAAAAAAGAAACCACGGTAGCCATGGACTACGGCTCTCTCAGCCTGGAGCGGTATTCGATCCATCTTTTTGGTTCGCCCGGGCAAGACCGTTTCGACTTTACCTGGGATATACTCAGGGAAGGGGCGATAGGCATCGTTATGCTCGTAGGAGGGCATGATCCCAGCCAGCTGCCTTCCTTAAAAAAAATCCATGATAAATTTGTGACCGAGTCCTCTATACCCTACATTTTAGGGGTTACTCACCAGGACTTGACAGAAGTATGGACACCGGAAGAAATAGCCCGCTATCTCGATATTGATCCCTTTCTTTGCGTGGGAATCAATGCCTTGGATGAAAACAGTGCAACAGATGTCCTTGTACGCCTTTTCGAACTCATCGAAAAGGGAATGAAAGAATAAAGGGGTTTTCACCTTAAAGGCCGTCACCAACCCAATGAAAAAGATTTGATTCCCGTTTTATCGAGCAAAAAAGGGCAGAAGGGATAAAAAAAGATTTTTTAATTTTTCTTGATCTATGCTTCGAAGAAAATTATGAACTTTAATTCTAAATAGATCTAAATAGAAAACAAGGAGTTAACGAAGATGTCTATTTCCGAGGAATTAAACATGGTTCTGGGAAGTTTAAGAAGTGCTGTTCCCGAGATTAATGCAGCCTTAATAGCAACAACAGATGGACTGCCTGTTGCCCATTCCCTGAGTTCAGGAGATCCTAATCGTCTCTCGGCCATGGCTGCAACAGCTTTGGGACTAGGCAAAAGAATATGTGAAACGTACGGAGGAGGAGAGTTCAGAGAAAATACCGTGTCGGGTTCTGAAGGCCAGATGTTTATCTATTCTGCTGGCGGCAAAGCGGTGCTTGGAGTCATAACAAAAACAGGGGGAAACGTGGGGCTCATCCATCTTGAAGCCAGAGAGGCGGCAAATAAAATTGCGGTGATTCTCAGCAGGGGGATGTAAAGAACATAAAGGTTGTTCATACTTTTTACTTGACTTTTGTATCGTCATCTATAAAAAAAGGGCACCGATGATTTTGGGCTTTATTGCTTCTATTTCCGAGGGGAAAGCCGAGCCGCTCGTTCAGCCGGCGGCGGAGACCCTTTTTTGGATCGGGTTCCTTCCCGTAACCAGTTCCATGATCCAGACTTGGATTGTCATGGGGATACTCTTTTTAATTATACGGCTCGGCACCCTTAGGCTATCCCTTATTCCCGGAGGGCTTCAGAATGCTATTGAAGCAGCCGTGGAGGGCTTAGAAAAACTGACCCGAGGCCTTCTTGAACCCAAGGTAGCCGATTGGGCATTTCCCCTGGTTGCCACCTATTTCATCTTTATCGTTTTTTCCAACATCACGGATCTTCTTCCCGGGGTAGGGAGCATTGGTTACGGAGAAAAAGACCCGAGCCGAGCCCTTCCTTTTGCCATAAAACATACTTCGGTTCCTCTTTTTAGACCTCCCACTTCGGACGCCAATATGACTACGGCCATGGCTTTAATTTTCTTCGTGATGAGTACCTTTTGGGCATTTCGATACCATCATGGGATCAAGGGGGTCTTAAGTCATATTTTTGGTGTTAAAGGGGGATTCAGAGGATGGATAGTTGTCCCTCTTACCGTTCTATTTGCTGCCGTAGGCTTAATGGAAATTATTTCCATATTGATACGCCCTGTCGCCCTGGCGATGCGGTTATATGGCAATATCTATGGGGGGGAAACCGTCTTACACATGATGACGGGGATTTTATGGGGATTGCCGGCAGTACCTTTCTATTTCTTTGAATTTATGGTAGCTATAATCCAGGCATTAATCTTTACGCTACTTTCCATTGTCTTTACCGGGACCCTTTGTTCCCATTTCGGTGAAGAAGTTTCAAAAGAAAGTTAACCAATTTGAAAAAAGATATATAATTTAGGCTTTATAGAGAACATTTTCCTGGAGTTTAAAAAAGATAGGCGAGGGAAAGATCGCAATTAGAACTTATGCATAGAAATGAATCACTTTCTATTTTAGCCGGTATTTTTTCATGAAAGGATGAAAAAATACTCCTTTTATAATTTTCTACTCTTATAATTTAAACACATGATAAACGGTTATCATGTGTAAGGAAAAAATAAACAAAACATAATATCATCTAAATACTAAATAAAAACAGGGAGATTAAAAATGTTGTTCTTAGCTCAAATGGTTTCGGGAAATGTAGCCATTGGTTTGGCTGCTTTAGGTGGTGCCGTTGGTGTAGGGCTTGCAGCTCTTGGAGCTGCAGGAGCAATTGGAAGAAATCCGGGGGCCTTTGGACTTGTATTTACAACAGCATTGCTGGGCATGGCCTTGTCCGAGGGACTAGCCATATTGGTCTTTTTCGTAGTCGGAAAATAACCCAAGGATTTTATGGAAGAGACCTTGCATCAACTGGGGATAGAATGGAACAAGCTCATAGCCCAAATCATCAATTTTGTCATCGTGCTTTGGGTGCTCAACCGTTTTGCTTTCAAGCCGGTTCTCAAAATTTTGGAAGAGAGGAGAAAAAAAATTGCTGAAAGTCTCCAAAATGCGGAAAAGATAAAACAAGAACTGGCTGAAGCCGAAGAAGCCAGAAAAGAAATACTGCGTAAGGCAAACGAGCAAGCCTCATTCATCGTTGCTGAAGCGCAAAAAGTGGCTTCATACCAGGGTGAAAAGAAAATTCAAGAAGCTGTTGAAGAAGCAAAGAGGGTTCTAAAAAAGGCCGAAGAGAGCGCTAAGCTCGAAAGAGAAAAAGCCAAGGAAGAAATGCGCAGGGAAATTTTGAACCTTGTCATCGAAATCACCTCGAAAGTCGTAGGTAAAACGTTGACCTTGGATGACCAGGAAAGGTTGAAAAACGAAGTCCTAAGCAAGCTGCCCCAAAAAGAGGGCCATGAAGCCTATTCCAGAAATTAACTCTATTTTGCTCTGGCCATAAAAACGAGATGAAAATTAGTCGAGAAGCGAAGCGCCAAGCTAAGGTTCTTTTTAAGTACTGTTTAAAAGACGGTTCAGTGGATACAGAAAAACTTAAGGAACTCATAAGCAGGTTATTGGCGGAAAAGCCGAGGCGTTACCTGGAAGTTCTGGAAAGACTTAAACAGCTTGTAGCCCACGAAGTAGCCAAAAAGACATACGTGGTCCAGAGTTCTACGGAGCTTCCCGACCAGGGCAAGTTGGTTTTTGATCAGCTTGAAAAAATCTTCGGTCCAGCCTTAGATAAGAAATACCAGATCTGCCCGGAACTTATTGGGGGCATAAGAATCCAGGTGGGTAGCGATGTCTGGGATGGTTCAATCGCCTACAGGCTCAAAAATATAGAGGCGATTTTAAATAAATAATTTCTTATTGTGGAAGACGGCCGCAAGACTATTGTTTTTGAAGAGGAGAATTAAATATGGACATTAGTTTGCTTCAAGAAATTGAAGAAAAATTATCCGAACTTAAACTCGAAATCGGCAAATCCAATGTAGGAGTCGTCCGGGAAATAGGCGATGGGGTAGTCAAGATCGAAGGTTTAAGCGACGTGGGGATGAACGAAGTGATTGAATTTCCCCAGCGGTTGGATGAATTTGGACAGCCTATACGGGCCCTATGCTTGAATCTCGAAGAAACCGAAGTAGGGGGCGTTGTCCTGGGAAACTATTTAGCCATTCGGGAAGGCGACGAGGTCAGGACAACAGGCAAGCTCCTTCGCGTTCCCGTGGGCAAAGAACTTCTGGGCAGAGTGATCAATCCCTTGGGACAGGCCCTGGATGGAAAAGGTCCCCTATTAACCCAAAAAACCTACCCGGTGGAAAAAATTGCCCCGGGAATCGTCAAACGCAGAAGTGTCAATCAACCCGTGCAAACAGGGATAGTGGCCATAGATGCCATGATTCCTATCGGCAGAGGGCAAAGAGAACTGATTATTGGAGACAGGTCCACGGGAAAAACGACAATCGCCATCGATACGATTATTAACCAGGCCCAGCTCAACAGGGCCCATGAAAAGGATAAAGCTTATAGACCTCTCTACTCGATTTACGTGGCCGTAGGACAGAAAAACGCCAACATTTCTCGAGTCATTGATACCCTTGAAAAATACGGAGCCTTGGCTTACACGGTCGTCGTTGTCGCTGCGGCTTCCGATCCCGTCACCTTGCAGTACTTAGCCCCCTTTGCAGGCACGGCCATAGGAGAGTGGTTCATGGACAACGGCATGGACGCCTTAATCGTTTACGATGATTTATCCAAGCATGCAGCTGCTTACAGGCAAATTTCCCTCGTGTTAAAAAGACCTTCGGGAAGAGAGGCTTACCCTGGAGACATTTTCTATCTCCATTCAAGACTCCTTGAAAGATCGGCTAGACTAAATGAAAAAAGCGGGGGAGGAAGCTTGACGGCTCTGCCGATTATAGAGACCCAGGCCGGAGACGTTTCTGCCTATATCCCCACCAACGTCATCTCTATCACCGATGGACAGATCTATCTAGAAACCGATCTTTTTTACCAAGGGATAAGACCGGCTATTAATGTCGGCTTATCGGTCTCCCGGGTTGGCTCCTCGGCACAGATCAAAGCGGTTAAACAGGTCGCCGGCAAAACCAAGCTGGAACTAGCCCAGTTCAGGGAACTTGCTGCATTTGCCCAGTTTGCCACAGATCTCGATCCTGCTACAAAAGCCAAGCTTGATCGCGGAAGTCGTATCGTTGAAATCTTTAAACAACCCCAGTATTCCCCGGTCCCCGTAGAAATTCAAGTAGCCGTGCTCTGGGCAGTACAAAATGGTTATTTTGATAAAATACCCTTGGAAAAGGTAAAAACCGTTCAAGCGAAACTCGTCGATCACCTGGAAAGCAGAGAGCCGCAAGTTCTTGAATCTATTCGGTCTAAGAAGGCTTTGGATGAGGATTTAATTAAATCCCTGCGTCAAGCTCTAGATAACTTTTTCCAAGGTCTCGTGGAATAAGGAGTTTTGCATCATGGCTACTACCAGGGAAATCCGCAGGCGCATAAGATCCATTAAAAACACCGCCCAAATTACCAAGGCGATGCAAATGGTAGCCGCATCCAAAATGCGCAAAGCCCAACAACGGGCCATAGAAGGCAGGCCTTATCATAGCCTTTTTCAAGAAATAGTCCATAGTCTTATCCCGCAAGCCGGTCAACTCATTCATCCCTTGCTTGAAGCAAGGGCGATCCAAAAAGAAATTGTCTTTGTCATAGGGACGGATAAAGGCTTATGTGGTCCATTGAATACGAATCTTCTCCGTGAAATCTACAAGCATCATAGCCCAAACCATCTTTATGTGAGTATGGGTAAAAAGGTAAGGAATTATCTCTCCGGCTTAAAAGGGAGCAGGGGGGAAAATTTACTTTTGGCCGACTTTGAACTCAAGGATAACCTTACTTTTCGTGAGGCAAAAAGGATCGGCCATTTTCTTATAGAAAAATACCTCCATAAAGAAATCGACGCGATCTCCATCGCCTATTCCCATTTCGTCAATCCTCTCATCCAGAAACCGATTTATCGACGCATTGCCCCTATCAGTAAAGTGGAGCTCGTCAAAAAAGAAAAAGCCGAATCCCCTCCCGCAGAAAGTGTTTTACCCTTTAATTTTGAGCCTTCTGCAGAAGAACTCTTGGAGAGCCTTTTGCCTTTTTACATCCATTGGGAAATTTATCAAGCCATTCTTGATAACCTGGCTTCAGAACATAGTGCAAGAATGGTCGCCATGAAAAGTGCCACAGAAAACGCCAAAAGCTTGCTTCAAGATTTATCCTTGGAATACAATAAAGCCAGGCAAGAATCGATAACCAAAGAAATATTGGAAATATCCACCGCCCAATATGCGATGGGATAAAACGTAACCCTAGAAGACTGATCGAATATGAAAAAAGGAAAGGTTGTACAAATCATCGGACCGGTCGTAGATGTTGAGTTTGCAGATACAGAAGTTCCTCCTATCTATAATGCCTTAAAAATAAAATATGAAAAGGAAGGAGAGCCTACCACCCTGTTTTTGGAAGTCCAGCAACATCTTGGAGAGGGTTGGGTAAGAGCAATTGCGATGTCAACCACCGATGGCCTAAAAAGGGGTATGGAAGTTGAAGATACTGGAGATTTTATCTCTGTACCCGTGGGACCATCTGTCTTAGGAAGAATTTTCAATGTCCTCGGAGAACCGATTGATGAAAAAGGGGATGTTCGTGCGGAAAAAAGGCTACCCATTCATAGACCGGCTCCAAGTTTACTGGATCAAGATATCAAGGCAACCATCCTGGAGACGGGCATAAAGGTTATCGATCTTATCTGCCCCTTTCTTAGAGGAGGAAAGGTGGGCGCTTTTGGAGGTGCTGGCGTAGGCAAGACCGTGGTTATAATGGAATTGATTAATAACATTGCTAAAGCCCATGGAGGATTCTCGGTTTTTTCTGGAGTCGGAGAACGGACAAGGGAAGGCAATGATCTTTATAACGAAATGGCGGAGGCCAAGGTTATTGATCTAGACGATCTTTCAAAGTCCAAGGTGGCCTTGGTTTACGGCCAGATGAATGAACCCCCAGGGGCGAGGTTGCGAGTGGGTTTATCCGGATTGACCATGGCTGAATATTTTAGGGATGAGATGAAACAAGATGTTCTTCTCTTCATCGATAATATCTTTCGATTTTCCCAAGCAGGATCTGAAGTTTCCGCCCTGTTGGGCAGAACCCCCAGTGCGGTGGGCTACCAACCGACATTAGCTTCCGAAATGGGTGCTCTCCAAGAAAGGATCACATCTACCCGGAACGGGTCCATTACCTCTTTCCAAGCTGTATACGTTCCCGCGGATGATTTAACCGATCCAGCCCCCGCCAATACCTTTGCCCATCTGGATTCTACAATAGTCCTTGAAAGATCGATAGCTGAACAGGGTATTTACCCCGCCGTGGATCCCTTGGCTTCCACCTCGAAAGCCCTGAGTCCGGAGATAGTAGGACAGGAACATTACGAAGTGGCAAGAGGCGTTCAACGAGTTCTTCAAAGATACAAAGATTTGCAGGATATTATCGCCATTTTGGGGATGGATGAGCTTTCTCCCGAAGACAAGCTTACCGTGTACAGGGCGAGAAAAATCCAGCGTTTTTTAAGCCAACCCTTTCACGTGGCGGAAGTCTTTACGGGGATCAAAGGGCAGTATGTGCCTATTAAAGAAACGATTCGAGGTTTTAAAGAAATCCTCGAAGGGAAGCATGACGACGTCCCCGAAGGGAACTTTTACATGAAAGGAACTATCGATCAGATTCGGTCTTAAGCGGCTATGAGTATGACTTTGCAATTGGTCACTCCCGATGGAGTAACTTTTTCTGAAGAGGTTGAACAGGTCACTTTGCCCGGTGTCGATGGAGAAATGGGGGTGTATCCCAACCACGAACCACTGATCACTCAAATCGTTCCCGGTGAATTGTCCTACACAAAAAACGGGGGCAAGAAATATTACCTGGCCATTGGAGAAGGATTCGTAAAGATAACGGCAAAAAACGTCTCTGTCCTTGTCGATATGGCTTTAAAAGAAGAAGAAATAGAAGAGAAAAAAGTAGAGGAAGCTATTGCCCGTGCACAGGCAGCCATTAAACAGAAGCTTCTTGGAGAAGAGGAACTGGCTGCTACTCAAGCCATGCTCCTTAAGTCCATGGCACAATTAAAAGTCAAAAGAAGAAGATCGGGAACAGGAGCTCCTCCGGTAAGTCCACCTTGAGATGCTTTCGAAATAAAACGGGGATTAAATCGGCAAAAGGCTTATTCCCTGTCTTTGCCTTTGCTAGTGCGTTTATATTTTATTCATGAATTTTCCACTCCATGTTGATATTGTCGGTCGTTATTTAGCCATCCAATGGAATGACCAGTCGGAATCTTTAATAGCGCTTGAAAAATTAAGGAAAAATTGTCCTTGTGCCCTTTGTCAAGGAGAAAGCACAATCCTGAGCAGGGCAAAATCTCCCTCCTTGTCATACGGTCCCAAGAGCATGGAGCTCAAAGAAACCCGGATCATCGGCAACTACGGTCTGCAATGTTTTTGGGCTGACGGGCATCAAACGGGCATTTATCCTTTTTCATTACTTTACGAACTGGGAAAAGAAAGCAGTTAAAGCCGAAAAGGCAACGGGCTGATGCAATGAGGACAAAAAAACTTCCTCTCAATCCCTTTAAAGAGGCCTTGGAATCCCTTCCCGATGCCGTTCTTTGCGGAATATCGGGAGGAGTGGATTCTATTGTTCTCCTCCACAGCTTGGTAGAAACGGGGAAACGGCCTATCGTGCTCCATTTTCAACATGGTTGGAGACAGGACGAAGAATCGGATGCGAAGCTCGTTGAAGAAACGGCAAAAGAACTAGGGGTGGAGTTCTTGAAAGGAAAATCTCCAAGGGCTCTCCCTAAAAACGAAGCCATGGCAAGAATGCAACGTTACAGGTTTTTCCAATCGGCTGCAGAAAATAAGAACTGCTTTAATCTTGTTTTGGCCCATCATGCCGATGACCAAGTAGAAACCTTCTTAATGCAACTGATCCGGGGAACAGGAAGCAGGGGTTGGGGAATGGACAGGATAACGACTCTTGGCAAACTCGTCGTTTATAGACCGCTTCTCGATTTCTGGAAATCCGATATTATCCGTTTTGCCCAACAAAGAAATTTCCGCTGGAGAGAAGACGAAACCAACGAAAACACCCATTTGCTGAGAAACAGGATTAGAAAAGAACTTATCCCCTTTTTAGAAAGTCGATTTTCTCGATCGATCAAAAGATCTTTATGGAAGTGTTGCGAGGTGTTAAGGGAAGAAAAGAAATGGCTGGCGACCCTTGTTCAAGAATTTTCTTGCTCTCCTTCATTGCGATTAGCGGATCTAGAAAATACACCCATCGGTAAGCAACGGCTCATTATCAGTCTTTGGCTTAAAAAAAGAGGGGTTGCCGATATCAGCTTCGAGGATATTGAATCGATCCGATCCCTGCTTGAAAAACCGGGGAAAAAAAAATGCAATTTAAGTAAAAAATCTGCAGTAATATTAAGAAATGGAGAAGTTCTTTTAACGGTACAATGAAAGCTCAACCGGGTGTTTTATGGCCGATCAGGATTAATCGATACCTTGCTTCTTGCGGTCTTGGTTCAAGGAGAAGCTGCGAAGATCTTGTTCGCGAAGGACGGATAAAGGTCAACGGCCAAATCGTAAGAACCTTGGGCCAAAAAATATCTGCTGAAGATAAAGTCGAAATAGACGGCTTTTTGCTGTTACGTCCCCAACAAAAGCAATACTTTTTGTTTTACAAGCCTAGGGGTATAGTATGCTCTAGAAAAGACCCTTTTGGAGGAAAAACGATCTACGATCTGCTGCCCTCTTCTCTTCACCATCTCTTTTCTGTCGGAAGGCTTGATAAAGACAGCGAAGGACTGCTCCTTTTGACCAATGATGGGCTTTTAGCCAACGCCGTTCTTCACCCCAGGTATCATTTTGCAAAAACCTATATCGTAACCCTTTGCCCATCCTTCGAGGAAAAGCATCAAAAAGATCTCCTCAAAGGAATGTACATCGAAGGGAAAAGAGCAAAAGCCGATAAGGTGATCATCGAAAATAAGAACACGTTAAAAATCGTTTTAAGCCAAGGAATGAAAAGGCAAATCCGAACGATGTTATCCCTTCTCGGCTACAAAGTGAACAGGCTGAGGCGGGTAGCTTTAGGTCCTCTTACCCTTAAAAGAATGAAGCCTGGAGAGCTGAGATCCTTAACGGAAAGAGAAATAAAATCTTTATACGGGGCTTTCGAACTTTTGACCCAGAAAGGGCCTGGTCAAAAAAACAATCCAATATGAACGCCAATAAAGCTCTTTGGGGAGGACGTTTCCATGAAAAACCTTCCTCCCTTTTCTTGCAATTCAGTCAGTCTGTAAGCTTTGATTGGAGGCTTTACAAGCAAGACATCAAGGGAAGCATCGCCCATGCACGAATGCTTGAAAAGATAGGCATTATCGACCCAAAAGAAAGCGAAGAAATTCAAAGAGGATTAACCGAGATTTTAGAAGAGATAGAAGAAGGACAATTTAAGTGGTCAACGCAGCTCGAAGACATCCATATGAATATCGAAAGTGCGCTCATTAACAAAACAAAAGCGGGCTTAAAACTCCATACGGGCCGGAGCCGAAATGACCAAATTGCTACAACAATGCGTTTATGGGTAAAAGAGGAAGTTCAAAAAATTCTCTCCCTTCTTAGCCGACTCCAGGCCGTATTAGTCCTGTGGGCTGAAGAAAATATAGAGGTCGTTATTCCCGGATACACCCACCTTCAAAAAGCCCAGGTTGTTTCACTAGCGCACCAAATCCTGGCCTACGTAGAAATGCTTGAAAGGGATAAAGAAAAATTCAAAGAATGTTATAACAACACCGATGTTTTAGTATTAGGCAGTGGAGCTTTAGCCGGAAGCAGTATAGAGTTGGACAGGGAGTATGTAGCCAACTTGTTAGGTTTTAGCCGGATATCCCAAAATTCAATGGACGGGGTGAGCGATCGGGATTTTGTGCTCGATTTCCTTTACGGAGCATCGACACTAGGTATTCACCTTTCGAGGTTTGCAGAAGACATGGTTCTGTGGTCTTCCAGCGAATGGGGGTTCTTGGAGCTGCCCGATGCGTTTTCTTCGGGTTCAAGCTTAATGCCTAACAAGAAAAATCCGGATTGTTTTGAACTCTTGCGCGGAAAATCAGCACGTTTAATTTCCAATTTAAACAGGCTATCCATTCTTTTAAAATCACTGCCCTTGACCTACAACCGGGACATGCAAGAAGATAAAGAACCATTGTTTGATTCAGCCGACACCGTGGAAAGCTGTCTTGAAATGCTTATAGCTATGATTCCCAAGCTGAAAATCAAAAAATCTCTTTGCCTGAAGCAATCAGAAGATCCCCTTCTTTTTGCCACGGACATCGCCGATTGGCTTGTTCAAAAACGGATCCCCTTTCGGGAAGCTCACCATAAAGTTGGGGAACTCATAGGATATTGTCAAAAAAACTCCCTTTCCCTGGCCGCCGTTCCCAGCGCTGTTCTGGATGCTATTCACCCCGAGCTTTCCAAGCAATGGAAAGTATTTTTTGATCCCCACAAATCTCTAGAGAGAAAAAAAACCATGGGATCTCCCAACCCGGATCTCGTCAGGAAAAGAATCCTCTTCTGGAAAGAAAGCCTAAAAGTAGCCTCGGCTCCTGAAGAAGCTTAAACTTGAATGGGAGAGGGAGGAGGATTGAGCTCTTCTTTTTTTCTCAACCTGTGCTTGACCAAGCAATAAAAGACAAAACCCAGTTCTGCCAATACATAAAGGATAACATAGCCCAATCCCCCGCTACCAAATCCATAGCTATGCAAGCCTTTGCCTAAAACAAAATTTACTCCATACCAAGCCATCAGTACGCTAATAAAACAGCATATAGAACCCACGGCAAGTCCAAACTCTCCCCACCAATGCGCAATGCGGCCATGAAGAACGGCTAAATAACACAAAAGGGTAATCAATGCCCAAGTTTCCTTAGGATCCCAATCCCAAAACCTTCCCCAGGAATAATTTGCCCAAACCCCTCCCAGGATCGTTCCCGAAGCGAGCAAAAATACCCCAATTTGCAGGGACCGGTAAATATACTTTGCCAAAACTCCTTTTTGAAATCCTTCAAGTCCAGGTCTTCTAACCGAATGCCACAAATAGATATGGCTCAATCCCAGGGCAAGGGCAAAAGCCGCATAGCTCAAGGTTATAGTCAATACATGGATGGTAAGCCAAAAATTGTTGCGGAGAACGGGGACAAGAGGTTGAATGGTGGGATCGAATATCAAAGGCTGAGATTCAACAAGAAGCATGCATACCGCTGCAAAAGGGGTGGCCGCCTTCAAGAAAAAACGAGAATGATAAATCGCCTCAAAAATAAGAGCAAATAAGAGAACCCCAAAGGAAACCCAAACAACCGACTCGTACATGTTACTTACAGGAGGTCGGCCGGCAATAAAGATCCTGCAAATAAATCCATAAACATGAAAAAGAAAGCCAAAAACGGTGAACCCCCATCCGATCCTGTACCCTAATTCTTTTTGCCATCCACTCGTTAAAAGGAAAACCACCGAAGCAATAATATAGCAGAGAAGGGACCATTTCCACGGATGCAAAAGGGTATAAGTATGCTCAAAAAGGAGAGCATCGGCTGAAGGATATATTCTTGGGGCATAATCCCTGACCTGTTTTGAAAAAAGAGAGGCTTCCTGCTGGGCTTGCTTGAGATCGCCTTGAAGGTAAAACCTTTTCATCGAATCAAAAAGGGTGATTAAAGCTTCAGAAAGACCTTGAGGATAATAAAGAGAGGCCTTTTCGACCGTGACCCATTTTTTAGTCGGATCTGAAGCATCGGGAATAACGGTAAAAATCTCTCCCGAATACAACTCTTCAAAGAGCTTCATTCGACTGGAAACAGCCATCGCTTCTTTTTCTTCCGGTTTCAAATCGGAGCCTTCGGCAGCATTCCTGTGCAGATGCCTCAAGGCAAAGTCCCTAAAAAGGCTGTTTTCTTTGAGTTGCTCAAAAGAATAAAGTTTTTTGTGGGGATCCAATCCAATAGCCTTTCTGAGCAAAGGGTTATCTACAAGGATCACCGGTTGCCTTTCCCATCCTTCGGGATGAAACCAAACTGACAAAACAAAATCCGTGCTCCCTATTTTTTCTCCTTCCACGGTCATGATCGCCTCTTTGCCGCTCAGGCTCAATAAAACTTCCCGGGCAAAAACCGTTAAGGGTTTCTTTCTGCCCGCATGTTGAATAGCAATTTGAGAAAATTGGTTCAGTTCTTTTGCTACCAAGGATGAGGGAATAACGCAGAGAATAATGAGAACAATCCTCAATACCATTTTGTACATCATGATAGTAAAAAGATAGTAATTGAGATTGATTAGTAAATAAACAAATTAAATCTATCCATGACAAAAAATGCAAGATTTCTCTTTGTTCTCTTTTTTAAACCACAATTTCTATTTGACATTTAGAAGACCTAAGAAAAATTGAAAAGCAATGACCGGTTGCTTTTAATACACGATTAGCTCGCCGCCAAAAAATGCCAAACCCTCAAAATGACCTTAATTCCATACCCGAAGCCTTGGAAAGCTTCAGGCAAGGCAGGCTTGTCATAGTCGTCGATGACGAAGATAGGGAAAATGAAGGCGATTTTATTGGAGCAGCCGAGCTTTGCAATGCCGAGATGGTCAATTTCATGACGAAGGTCGGCCGGGGACTCATCTGTGTGGCCCTAACTCAAGAACAAGCCGATAGGCTAGATCTTCCCTTGATGGTTCAACCCAAGGATAATACCGCCCTTTACGGCACTCCTTTTACGGTTTCCGTGGATTACATTGAAGGCACAACAACAGGGGTTTCCGCCGAAGATAGGGCGAAAACGATTCGAGCCTTATCCCATCCCCGGTCCCGTTCCACCGATTTTAGGAGACCCGGCCATATTTTTCCCCTGCGTTCATCTCCAGGAGGGGTTTTAATGCGTGCAGGACATACGGAGGCGGCAGTCGATTTGGCCCGGTTAAGCGGGTTAAATCCTGCCGGAGTTCTTGTTGAAATCATGAAAGATGACGGGACAATGGCAAGATTAGAAGATTTGAAAAAGATCGCCAAGACCTATAACCTGCCTCTCATTACGATTAAAGACCTCATTTCTTATCGGACCCAAAACGAATCGCTCGTTGAAAAACTGATTTCGGTAAACCTTCCCACCAAATTCGGCAATTTTCAGCTTTTGGCTTTTAAAAACATTCTGACTAACGAAGAGCACTTGGCCCTTGTCAAGGGAAAATGGGATCCGGATGAAGCGGTGTTGGTGAGGGTACATTCCCAATGTTTAACCGGAGAAATCTTTCATTCCTTGCGGTGCGATTGTCGCCAGCAATTAGAAATGGCAATGGAAGCCATCGAAAAAGAAGGTAAAGGAGCCATCGTTTATCTCAAACAAGAGGGCAGAGGAATCGGCCTTTTAAACAAGCTCAAGGCCTATAGGTTGCAAGATTCTGGGCTGGATACCGTAGAAGCTAATTTAGCCCTGGCTTTTGCGGCGGACAACAGGGATTATGGCATAGGATGCCAGATTTTACGCTCCTTAGGAATCCGCAGGCTGCGGCTGCTTACGAACAACCCTATAAAACGTATTGGACTAGAAGGCTATGGGCTGGAAATCGTCGAAAGAATTCCCTTACACGTCAAGGCTAACGAGTACAACAGAAATTATCTTCGGACAAAGGTTGACAAACTGGGTCATTTAATACCTAAAGAATTAATAGATTCTGCCGAAGAGAAATAAGGCTCGAGGGAAGATGGCGGGGAAAAAAATTTTTCAACAGCCGGCTGGATGTTTTCTTCAATATCGACTTTGCCTCTCGCCATTTCTTTTGCTCTTGAGCTTCCTCGGTATTCTTTTTGATGCAGCCGCTTACGGAAGTTCTTCTCAAGGTAAACTCGAGGAATGGATAGTCGTTAGTGGAGGTCCTGCCTTGCGTTTCTTTGAACATGGCAAAGCCGATTCTCATGATAAGTACTGGGGAAATTTTATCCGGGCCTCGGTAGCACGGATCGAACAACTGCAACTATCCAAGCCTCAAAATGTAGAAATAAGCTGGCTTGTTTTTCGTCCGGGATATCAAAGAAGAAGCAAGGAAGAAAAACTCGATATCCTTTCCCAGATTATCAGTCAAGCCGATGCCCTGGGGGTTCAGCTATACTGGTTTGATACAAAGGAAGAACTGGTTAATTACTTAAATTTCGGCAAAGATCGCAAATACGAGCCTATCGGCAACTTCGACTATTTTGGCCATTCGAACAAAGCCTGCTTTATGTTTGATTACAGCTCGCAATTTGACAATCTATCCCAGGAATTCCTCCACGAAAAAGAATTATCTTTAATTGACAAAAAAATATTTACCAAAAAGGCAACAATTAAAAGTTGGGGATGTCACTCCGGAGAATTTTTTTCCCAGAAATGGAAAAAAAGATTTGGCATACCCATGATCGGCGCCGTGGGTAAAACCGATTATACGAGTGCAAGCCTTCCCTACTTATCTAAAAACGGCAAATGGACGCAATAAGATCAATAGGTTTGCAACCGCTTCTTTTGTTTTTGTTTATAGCTGTCGGCCCCCTCTATGGTCAAGGGACTTCCTCCCCGGAAATTCCACCTTTTCCCATTCCCTCTCCGCCCGACTACCAAGAACAAAGACCCCGCTTTCCAATCCAGGATACGAGTAACGCTCCAGACAAACCTTTTTTACCCCCTGCTCAATACGCCAAGGAGCCTTTAAATCCTCCTCCCGGGATATCCGTAGAAGAATACATTGGACATAGAGCCGTGGATAAAAACGGAAGTGGATGGGGATGGGTAAAAAAACCCAATGAAGATTGGAAAGACGCTCATTGGGTAGCTTTAAAAGAAACTCCAGGGGGGGTCGTCGCTCCCTGGAGAAAGCTCAAAAAAAAGACCGCCGACGATAACTTTGAGTACCGGATGAAAGGATACATAACCGATTATAAAGTTTATGACCCCCACACTAACGAGTTGCTTGAAGTTTTTGTTCCCGAAATGATAGAGCCCATCGGACCGGCAAAACCTCTAGCGATGAAACCCGGGCCCCCTTCCCGCTTTTCTCACATACCGGAAGAATGGAATGTGCGAAGAACCCCTAGGTAGAAGTAGTTCATTGGATTCTGATCTTGGACTATTCCAACTGGTAAATTTGGATGTATCCTCCCCATGTAGACTGGTAAAGAAGTTTTACTCCGGCAAGAGGGTGCGTGAGGGAGGAGGTGAGGGGCAGGAGCCTGCCTAGCAGGGTTTCTTTAGCTTTTTTATCCGCTCTCCAGGCCAAAATACCCTGTGTTGGCAGTTGTTGAAGCAAAAAACCGGCGGCTTCTTTTTCGTTTACCCATTTCATAACCATGGGGATAGATCCATGAATATCCGATCCAGCCAGGGGAAAGATCTTCATCTCGAATCCCAGTTCATAAGGAGCTTTCCCCAAGGCCAAGGCAAGATTGGAAATATCATCGGTAGTTACACAGAGTAATAAAGGGCGATCCGCCGGTAAAGCTTTCCTTAAAATCGCCAATCCTTCCGAGGCGGGAGAACGAAAAGCTTGGGCCAAAACACCCAATCTGCCTGTTTCTAGTGGAGAACCGAATACTTCTTCAAGAAGACCATGGGCTTCCTTGGGAATAACCGCAGGATCGTAACTTTCAATCCACACCTCTTTGCCCGTTAAAAGTTTCAATCGCTGAGAAACATCCCACCAAGCAATAAAAAGAGAGCCGGCTGGAGCTCGAGTTCTGACAACTTGGGCCACATCCTCCCACAGCCTATACAATACGTCATCTATTTCCGAGCCTATAGGCTTAGGAGGGAATATCCTGGCCACCGATTCCAGCTTTTTTTGGTCAAGATAACGAGCAATCCAGAAATCCCCTTTTTTAGCAAACACGTAATGGCGATATTGCTGAACGGGGAAAAATGTCTGGAGGGATAAAAATCGACCTTCTTTAGTTTCAACCGTATAGCGTGGAGGAATATTTTTCTTTGGGGGAAAGAAGTTCTGAAGGAGCAATAAAATTCCACCAATAAACAAGGCCAAGCCAAGGAAAATTTTTGGCGTAAACCGACGAGCCTTATGTTTATTTTCTTCGATATTCAATCCACTACTCTCTGAGAGAGAACGGCTAACCCCTGACTCTCTATTTTTTTCTTTTTCCTATAATCCTCGAAATAAAACCTGAACTGAGCATAACGGCCCCAACACTTGAACTTACGACACCAATGAGCCACTTCATTTTGCTGAAAGTCTTGGGAGAAGAATCATTCTCCTCGGAATAATGAGAGGACCCGCTTCTGAGCCGGGTATTTTCATCCATTATTTCTGTATAGCGTTCAAGCAATACGCCCCATCCTGCCGAATAAGTAAATCCACCGGGATTGGCATGCATGACTCCCTTGTAATGCTGGATCATATCATGCTCCCACATGTTCGCATATACCCTTTCAACATGGCTGGGGTTATTTCCTTTAGCCCAGAAAAGCTGGAAAAAAGCTCCCGGGGCGTCTTTTTCGGGGGGAGGAGGAGCAGGCCTATTCGTTTTTTGTCCCACAAGCAAACCATCCTTGTAAAGGTCTTCGATGACTTTTTTAGCTTCCTGCTGGACTTGCAGGCCTTCAAAAATGGCTTGATCTGCCGTATCGAGCCAATCTCCGGCAAAACGAGGGGAATGGCAGGCTGAGCAGGTGGCTATCCAATCTTCTTTTCTCTTTTGATACCAGGGATGTTTTTCTTTGATCCCCTGGGCAATTTCAGGCGTAGGATTAAATGCCCACCGGACTTTTCTTACCAGATTATGGCTATACTCTCCATGGTACTCGAAATGGCAACTGGCACAGGTTGGAGCCGTATATCCTCCCTTGGCGATCGCATCCTTTAAAGGCACATCAAAATTCCAATTTTTGCCTTGGGTCTGAAACACCGTTCCATGTTTAGAAAGCATGTAATTTTCAAACTCGTTATGATCTACTCCATTATGACAAGTGGCGCAGGAAAGGGGATTGCGGGCTTCGGCAACTGAAAAAGCATGTCTTGTATGGCAGCCGTCACAACGGTTCTGCTGGTAATGGCACATGTCACAACCCTGGGCCACGGCACGCTGGGGCATGGCAGCCCAGGCAGCGAGGTTTACGTTGGCTTCCCAATCCACGGCGTGGGAGGGATGCCCCTGGGGCCATTCATTATTTGGCCATTTTTGCTCCCGTTCGGATTCCGATTCGGCAAATTGCCGTACATGGCAGCTTCCACAGGTCACCCTATCGGGCATATGCAGATCGACATCGTGACGTATTTTTTGCGCTCCAATTGCCCCATGACAATCGATACAGGAGACTTCCTGAAGCAGTTCAGTTTTCTTAAGAATCCCTGCAGAGTGCAGTTGTTGCTCAATTTCGGCAAGCTCTTTCTTTTTATACGCTTTGGGATCTTTCTCGGAAAGTTTCCTTAAAGAGTCTATGCGTCCATGACTACTATTTTCCCAAGCATGGACTACACCGGGAGTCACCGTCTTATGACAGCTAATGCAATCGGCCCGACCGAATTCTCCTTTTATAGCCTGGGGAGGGTGATAAAAAGTTTTTGGATTCCAATATCTTTCCATGGGAATGGGTTCCCAGTATTGAGCATACTTGCCCTTAGCGGGATGGGACTGATCATAGCCTTTTATTAAGGCCTTAAGGTCCATCCCTTCTTTTGCGGAACTTTTAACGGCAAGTTCTTGAGGCCTTGATGCCCAAACGTCATGGGCCGTCATGGGCTTTAGCCTCTTTTTTCTAACATCTTCTGGACTAATGTAAGCTCTATTTGAAGGAAACTTATCTTTATCGCCCCAACGGTTCACCACATAATTAAGAACATCAGCAATCTGCCGATCATCGAAAACTTTTCCCCACCCGGGCATCATACCATTGTATCTTTGATTACCCACCTGGATAGGCCCTTCAACACCGAAAAGAACGACCTCAATAAGATAGTCCTTAGCCTTTTTTGAACTCAAAATTTCGCCAATATGGCCGGCAAGAGGAGGAAAAGAACCGGCCAGGCCTTCACCAGACTGTTGGTGACAACCTGCACAACTCCGACTAAATACTTCCATGCCGGCAGCCCACTGCTGTTCTTCATCCCCTTTTGATAATGGAACAGTTCCCGTTAAAGCCAATCCTGCAGAGCCCTCTTTCAACCATTCCCCTAATAGGGCTTTCTCTTTGTTGTCTGTGTTTTGAGCCTGGTTAGTCTCTCCTCCAAAAAAATAAAACAAGATAAAGCCGGTAAAAATTAAACAATGAAGGCGTTGCGGAGTCATGCTTCCAGCAGAAGGTTGGTAAGACTCTTTATACAAAAATGAAAAATATGCAATTGGTATTTATTATCCACTGCTTCTTCTTAAAAAAGGTCTTCATTTTTGGTTTGCCATCCTTCTTCTCCCTCGATGAGCTCTCCTTTAAAAGCCCTAGATTGCCACTTTTGTCCATACTCCTTTTCAACTTGAGAAATCTCTTTGCCGCTTTTTTTGGCTTCCATGGCATAGAGAAGAAGCCTGTCTCGATTTTCTTCATCGACTACCTTGTGAATGTAATCCTTGTATTCTTCCTCTTCGGGGTTTTTCAATACGTGCAGGTAGCCATCTTTGCCTTCTCCAATCATCCTGCTGTTTTTAAGGGATTGAACTTGGCCCATTCTCATCCTCCTTCTTTCTTGGATAGAACCATAGGAATAATAATAGGGTTGTTGCACCGGCGGGCTCTTCAGGTCTACAGAAATGTTGACATCGTAGAGAAGGGGTTTTTTGGGGGACATATGCACAGAGCTGCAACCTAAAATTGAAAAGAGCTGAACCAAGGCCAATCCTCTGAAAAGGATTTTTGTTTTAATATCATTCCCGCCCATGATTACCCTTTATCAGGAAGCCTTGCAGAGAGGCAAGGGGATAATCTTCCCGCTTTTTTATAAAGGGGTTTGAACAGTTGATTAATTATTTAATCTTTTTCAATCTTTCTTGTACATTTTACCTCATATTGGCCGTCTTGAACAGCCCTACGGTGATTTCCACCGGCAGGCAGGCCTGTGGAGAGGAAGGCTCTGGCCTGACGCGCATGTGCCGGCCCCGTCCGCCTCGACGAGTAAGCCTGTCAGCTTTGCCCCTGTTTGGGCAGTAGTGAGTAAGTCTAAAGGAACGGAAAAACGGCCTCCTACGGTCCTTGCTTACGGCAGTAAAGGCAAAGAGGAAAGCATCCAAAAGCTTGGCCCTTTCCAAGAATATCCAAGGAATAGGCAAGGAGTAAATAAATGAAATAAAAAGAAATTCCTATTCCCCGGGGCTCAATCGGGGAACCTAAAAGAGACAGGAGCAAAATGAAAAAATTTCTCTTGGATTTCGTTCAAGGCAACCCGTACTTCTTTAAAGGCGGTCGAAAGAAAGGAAAAAATGCCTTGCAAACTGTTCTTTTTAGCTTCGGGATAAATGGCCGCTCGAGCATAGCTCCTTCTCCCGATATCTTCGTAAAAATCGATTCCCGGCGAACCGTTCCAACAACGTTCCACGTTTTCCTTGAAAATTCCACATACAAATAAAGAATAATCGGCAATAAAATGGTATAGGCGGAAAGCCTGCGAGGAAGAAGCTGTAGACTTCTCCAGCTGGACAACTAGGTCAAATATTCTCAGAAAATGCCTTCGGCTTTCGAATCGTCCAAAAGGATAGAAAGATTCCATCTTCAAAAATCGGAAAAGTAGCCTTGCTATGTATAGGCATAATTCCTGGCTACTCAATCCCCTCTTGCCTAAAACAAGTCTACCTAAAAATTGAAAGTACAACTGCGGGGAGAGGGAAACGAGATCGGGTTCATCAAGAACAAATCTTTTTAGGGGCTCCAAATCGAAAATCTGTTCAATGTTCTCGGGTTCATCTTTTAGAAGACGGTATAAAGCTATCTTTTCTTTTTGGGTTTTGCCCAACTTTTGTGCTAGAATTACCAAGTCTTTTTCGGTTATGCCTGGAACACCTTTTATCATGTCGATAACTTATTAAGCATATTTAATACCGGCTTCAAGGATATTTACGACCATGGAAGAAGAATATTTTGATATTGTTGATGACAACGACAGGGTTATAGGAAAAGACACCCGAAAAAATGTCCATTTTAAAAATCTCAAACACCGGGCTGTCCATATCCTCTTGCAAAATCAGAAGGAGGAGATCTTTCTCCAAAAAAGGTCCCCCCTGAAAGACATTAATCCCAACTGTTGGGATTCTTCTTGCAGTGGACACGTTCTTTCTGAAGAAGACTACGACAGGGCTGCTCACAGAGAGCTCGTTGAAGAGTTAGGGCTGGAGCACCTAGAGAGACCGTTAATCAAGCTCTTTAAATTACCTGCCGATACAAAAACAGGAAACGAATTTATATGGGTTTACCTGGGTTTTTCAAATGGACCCTTCAATCTTAATCCCTTGGAAATAGCTGAAGGCCGTTTTTATCCTCCCTCTTGGATCAACTGGAAATTAGCCGCCGAGCCACAATCCTTTTCCAATGCCTTTATCGTCATATGGAATTTTTTCAGAAGTAAAAAATTCGCCGGTTATTGACTTATGAATGGTTTAAATGATACACCATCAAATACATGAAAAAAGAGCCGATAAGAACCATGATATGCCAGAGGTTATGAAAATTAAAATGGACATAATTCGGCCATTTCAACATGTAGCCTAATGCTCCGGCAGTATAAACGATTCCTCCTCCCAGAGCGTAATCCAACGCTATCTTGGAAAGATGTATTTTGGGCAAGAAAAAAACCCCTACCCAGCCCATGCTAATATAAAGGCCGGTATATATAACCCGTGGGGGATAAGAAAAAAATATCTTGAGAAAGATACCTGCCGCTGCTAGCATCCAGATAAAAATCAACAGCCTATTTCTCCATTCTTTGTCCCCCGCTTCAACGATGACCGGGGTATAGGTAGCGGCAATCAAAATAAAAATTGAACAATGATCTAGTCTCCTTAAAAAAGACAAGGTTTTAGAGGAGCAGTTCAAAGAATGGTATAAGCTGCTGGCTATGAACATGAATAGAAGACCAAAGCCATAAACCATGATATCGAGGGGAATCTCTTGGCCCATTCCCTTTTTTAAAATCAGAAAGATAATCCCTATTACCGATAGAATAGATCCCAAAACATGGGTATAAACATTAAAAGGTTCCCTCATTATTGAGCTCAGGCGATTTGCCGGGTACTTTCTCTAAGCTTTCTCCTTTCTTCGCCCGGTTTTCTATTCCCCCTTTTCCCTTTATATCCAAAACCGTCAAAATAAGAAATGAGAATTTTAATCATCACCTCTCCTTGGGCCTGCCTGGTTCCGAAGGCTTTTGTCATTTAAGCAAAGAGGGTCCTGCGTGAGTAAAAGAATATCCTAAGTAATCTTGCAAAGGAGCCGCATAACCGGTGAGTTCAACGTAACCTTCACCATGAATGGGGTTGTTTTCTTTCTTACCCTTTACGCTCACCGCTCCTTCCCAATAAGCGAGAAAGCCAAGTTGGTTTAATACGAGCTCTTGATCGGCCATCTTAGGGGTTATTTCTATTTCCATTTCTGGATCGCCCAGTTGGACTTTCCAACCGGCAGGATACAGGGCTGCTGTATGGGGACTTTTCCAAAAAGATGTTGGAGTGATTTTAAAATCCCTGAGAGTGAGATGGCGAATCGCTTTTTTCCCTATCCATGTTCCTCCGGAGTTTAGATCAAAGCCTCCTTCCCTTGTTCGAAGGCAATAAAGCATGAGTTCTTCATCCGTATCGAGTTGGATGGCAAACCAATCCCATCCCACTTCATTTTTCCCCAAGGAATGGGTTGTAAACTCATGATCAAACCAACTCGTCCCCAGGACCTTCCAGGTTTTATTGGAAACCCGGATTAAACCTTGGGTTTTAAGCCGGCTAAAAGAATAATAATAAGAAGCGCATCCCTCTTGATCGGCTTTTCTACTCAAACCGTTTTCACCGTGTAACACAGGAGGTTTTTGGGCCTCCAACTCCAAGTCTATGGCCACAGCTTCCTCTTGGGCAGAAATATGAAATTTCTCCCTGGAGCCGCTCTCCGTGGATTTTTTAGATTTAAGCTCCCAACCCCGGATCCATCCCCCCATATCCCCAACGGTTGCTCCTGCAAGCCCAAGAGCTCCACGGTCGGCTTTCTCATAGGCATAAAACTTTTTTCTTTGAATATCGCTCAAGGCGAAATGGGCAAAATAAACATCCCTCAAAGCCCACCGTGATATTTTTAGAGGGGGAGAACCGAAAACACCCTGTCTAAATAATGTCCATTGAAAACCAAAGGGCTCTTCTTTGGGGCCATAAAGATTCCCGGTAAAATACCACCATTCTGTTTGAAATTCAGGATGAGATCCATGATCCCTAGGAAATAACCACGACCAAGGTCGGTCCACAATAGCCCAGTCTTGATCAGCATGGAGGAAGAAAAGCCCTCCACCATTCCAAAAGAGGAGTAAAAAAAAGAAAAAAGGCATCGAAAAAGAATGAGAACGGCGGTTTTTAAGCATCTTCAGCATTTTATTCAATTCTCAGGCTTTCAGATATGTTTTCCTTGCAGAGCTGGTGTGCGGGGATCAAAGAGGCACAGAGGGCAACCACGATGACCGTCAAAGGAAGCCAAAGGAGGGTTATCCAAGGGGTTGACCAGTCGATTGTCCAACCAAAAAAAGATCTGTTGATGACATAAGTGAGTACGACAGCTAGAATTAAACCCGCCATCAATCCCAGCAAAGAAGAAATCATGCCCACAAGACCGGATTCGCCCAATACAAGGGCATAAATGACCCTCCTTGATGCTCCCAGTGAACGTAACACGGCCATTTCATAATTTCTTTCAGAAGAAAGAATCAACAAGTTAAAAAATATTCCTGCGGCGGAAATCAATAGGCTGGTAATCTTCAACAGGTGGGTAATAGAAAAAGTTTGATCAAAAATCCGGAAAATCTCGTTCCTTAACTCTTCGTTAGAATAGACAATGTAGTCTCCCATAGAGCATAGCTTCTGATCCAATTCTTTTTTAACAACTGCCGACTTGCCCGGATCTTTTAAATAAAGGGCAAGACTGTGGCTGCCTTTTTGATTCCAAAACTTATTCAAAGTTTGCCTATCTACTAACACCAGTCCGAATTCCGTTGTAAAATCCTTAAAAACTCCCAGTATTTCAAAATCAACCATTCCTCTATCCGTTTTAAGCGAGAGCCTATCTTTTTCCTTGAGGTTAAATTTTCTCGAAAGGCTTTCATTGATAAAAATGCGGTTTGAGCCGGCAGCCTCTCTAAAGAGCTTTTCTGGGTTCCCTGTTCGAAACTCTAAATTATTTCTGCCTGCGGCGACAGCAAATGAAATTGAAGATATTTTTATAGGAGAATTCCTAAATTCCGATCTAAACTCATAATACCGATCGATCGCCTCAATTCGGTTATCCGCTGCAATTACTTCCTCGACGGAAGGGGATAAAACTTGATGGATTCCGCTTGCAAGATTCGCCGCGGTGGTTACAAAAAGGTCAGCCCTAACGCTTTGTTTCAACCACCCATTGACCGTATGACGGAAACTTGTGATCATCACCGAAACACTGATGACCATGGCAAGGGCTGTAAGTAGTGCCGATATAGTCAAGGCATTACGGTGCATAGACCGATTAAAATGGGAAAGGATTAACTTGAAGATCACGTTTCTAGGCCTGGCCATCTGAACGATGATTTTACAAACAAGGGGAGAGACAAAGCTAAAGGCAAGGAGGATAAACAGGGCCGCTCCGAAACTTAAAACCGATAAGCCTCTCCCAAAACTTAAATAGGAGAAGAGTAGGGCCAGAAGAACGAATAGAATGACACAAATCAACCAAAAGAGCCCAAACCGATGCACTTTTTCTTCAAGGGTAGCATGACTGAAAGCTTGCACGGGAGCGATTCTCGATGCTTCAATAGAGGGGAAAACAGAAGCAATACCCACGGCAACAATGCCCATCCCGAAGGCCAAAGCGAAATGATAAGGGGAAATAAAAATCCTCTCGATACTCGACAAGAGGTAAAGGGAGGTCAAACTCGATGAAACCCATCCAATGAGTTTACAAGCTAGCAGATAACCTGCGGGCATTCCCAAGGAGATGCCCAGTATTCCAATGATCAAGGATTCTCCAAGACAAGCAGCAATAATCCATTTGGGTCCTAAACCAAGACAACGCAGTAAAGCTATTTCCGATCTGCGTCTTACCACTCCCACAAGGACCGTGTTATAGATAATAAACATGCCCACAAAGAGCGATATTAAAGAAAGAGCGGTCAAGTTAAGCTGGAAGGATCCGAGCATTTTTTCTACCTTCATGTTCCTTTTTTCTGGGGTTTGGACAAGTACTGAAGGAGGCAACTTTTCTTGAAGCGATCGGATTGTTTCCATCCGGTCTTTTCCCCTGCTGACAAGACAGCTAATTCTCGACAATTGGCCGGCCATGTGAAAAACTTCTTGGGCATTACCGATATCCATGACCGCCAAGTGTTCATCAGAACCGATAGCTCCCGACTCCAGCTCCAAAAAAGAATGTACCCTTAATTCCACCCATCCTTCAGGAGTACGCAGTTTTAAAAAGTCTCCGGTTTTTATCCCAAGTCGCTCGGCCAATTTCTTGTTGATCCCCACGGCAAAAGGATCTTTCAAAAAATCGAGCACGTCTTCTTTTTTGTTGACAGTTGAAGAAAGCTCAAAGCTCCTTATCGGGCGATTGGTAAGAAAATCCACACCGACAACATCAAGGTATTCACCCGGATGATTTTCTAACATGCAGACTTGCTCTAGCACGGGCGTGGCCACCTGGATATAAGGTTCTTTAACGATCCTGGACAATATCTCCTCGTCAAAAGAGCCGTTCTCAGCGGTAATCTCCAAATTGGCTTTTCCCCCGACGAGATCTATAGAGGCCCGGAAGGATTCCAAAGCGGAATGATTGATCAACTGGATGGCGATAAAGTTGGCTATTCCCAAGGCGATGCAAAAAATATTCAAAAAGAAAAGGAATGGATGCCCGGAAAAATAACGAAGGCTATGATGGAAAAAAATTTTCAAAAGGCTAAAGCCCTTTATCTTATTCATAACTTCGGCATGCGGATCGTCTCTTAAGGGCTAAGAGAAAAGCCGCCCATCTTTCATATTTAATATCCTGTCTGCTGACTTCGCTACTTCAAGACTGTGGGTGACCATGAGAAGGGTCAAATGATATTCCAAAACCAGCTTGTTGATCAAAGAGAGGATTCTTTCGGTGGTTTCTGAATCCAAGTTGCCGGTAGGTTCGTCAGCTAATATGATCTTGGGCTTCATAATCAAGGCCCGGGCAAGGGCAACCCTTTGCATTTCTCCTCCGGAAAGCTGATGGGGATAATGAGAAAGCCTATGAGAAAGTCCTACCTCTGCGAGTAATTCTTTTGCTGCTTTAGAGGCTGCAAGATCGACAACTCCTTGTAAAAGCGCGGGAAGCATCACGTTTTCTATGACAGAAAGGGTAGGCAGAAGATTAAAAAATTGGAATACAATGCCGATGATTTGGCCTCTTAAACGGGCCAATTTTTCCTCCTTTAAAGCATGGAAAGGATGACCGTCTACATAAATTTCTCCTTGGCTAGGACTATCTATTCCTGCTATAAGATGGAGCAGGGTGCTTTTACCACACCCACTTGGCCCCACAAGGGCAACCGACTGCCCCGGGTATATATCTAAATTAGCTTCTCTCAAAGCGACAGTTTGAACCTCTCCGTTATTATAATACTTGGAAACATTACGAACAGTAATGATCGGGTTGTTCATGGATGGGGTCTGTGGGGTCCGTTATGCAAATATTTTTTTTCAATCCTTTCCAAGATGGCTTCCACCTTTTCCAGGTGAGGAGGCGTCAAGTTTATAACATGGAACTTCCAATACCGGGCAGATAGCCCACATAAAATAATACCCAGGGAAAGAAGAAAGAGGGAAGCTAAAGGAAAAGCAAGGTTAAAAAAGACAAAGCCGCTCACCGCTAAGCCTAAAACGATTGCCAATACCATGAAAAAAAGCCAGCAAGCTTTCATTAGATTGCAACGAACAAATAATCGTGGAGCTAAAATAGCGAGCAAAAAAAGAAGGGCAAACGATGCTCCCTTAGGTATCCTTCTTAAGAAATCTCCTTGCACGATCTGTCTTGTTGCTTCTATCTTGATCTCTACCGGACTCATCTTGCCTATATCTGTCTGTACCCAGTTCACCACCGCCGGATCGGTAAGCCCTAGCCAGACCTGTTTGCCGTGGATTAAATGGAGATCGAAAGCGGGTTTTATTCCCCGTGCCATCTGATCGGCATAAAGCAAAAAATCATCATACTTGATGTGGGTTATTCCAGATTGAGAATGCTTGAACCTAAGCTGCATCCTTCCCTCCGCATCTAGGGGTATTCTTCTCAAAATTTGACCGCTGGAATTGCGTAAAAGGAAGGCTTTATTTAACCGGGCTTCTGAATTTTTTATCGAAGCATCCATCCGGGAAGCCGAAGCAACCAAGGAGAGAGAAGGAACAAGGTTTTCATTAAGTTGAAAAAAAAGAGGAATAGATCTCAACTTCAGGCTTGTTCCCACCCCAAGATTATTGATCCCTACCGGATTACCTTCCGTAAGATCACCAGAAGGCCAAAAAACCGATCCATACTTGGGCAAAGAGCGAGGATCACCTCGAACAAGAAATTTTTCAAAAAAAATCTGCTGGGGAACTAAAGTCTCCGTCTTGAGTGCCGCCCCTGCAAAGCATACCCGGTTAAGCCTGTTTATAAGAGAACGGAACGTCTCATCGAAACTATCTAACCTTGGTCCCCTATCGGTAAAAAGTATGTCCATAACCACGCTTTGAGGGGTAAGAGGAATCAAACTCCTGAGAAAAAGAGAATATTCCAGTCTCGGCCACGGCCAAGGCCTGTCCACGGGAATCCTGTCAATTTCAATCAATATAAATTGACTGGCTTTGGGTGGTGTGGGCAACAACTCCTCAAGGCGGATGATTTTTTCTTCTACAGCATTCAACAAACCCACCCAAAAGAAAATACCAACGGCCGATCCCCATAAAAACCCAAGGATAGAGGCAAGGAGAAGCCTTTTTTCTATTTCTATTGGACCCTTATTTAAAACAGCCATTTAACCAGCAACCGATTTGAGAAAATATATACTTTGCATCAGCTAGAAAACTCATTGAACTTTTTTCAAAAAGAAAAAACCTTCTTTTTAATTTGGATAGCCCAAGGATAAATGTCCAGAAATATCGGTATCAGCCCTTAATTTTCCTTCAAGGTCCTCGCTTCTTAAGCTTCTTATCTCCTTTCTTTTTGGCCATAATCCATTTTGCTTCTTGTTTCCATCTTTTCATCTTTTTATTCAGCAAGAAAAGTTCCTTTTTCTTTTCTCTAATTTTTTCATTCATCCAGCCCTTTATTTTTTTGGTATATTGTTCATCAACCTGCAACTGGGAAAATCCCCAAGCCGGATGACCTAAACAACTTTCCAATTCCCTGGTTTTCTTGTGCAAGGTCTTATCCAAAATAGCTATTCTTTTTTGGATCAGGGCGATAGGAAGGCTGTCCAGTTGCTTTTCTTCAAGATAATAGAGCGACTCGAGCAGTTCTAAATCTTTAGCTTTATAAGCCATTTGGGCAGCATACCACCTTTCCATTTTTTCCGGTGAGATTTCATGATTGGCATCGGGATGGAGAAGCCGGGCAATGGCTCTAAAGGCCGTTTTGAGCTTGGTTTCATGGGAGGCTTTTCTATCCCTTTCCTTATGGGCGCTTAGTCCTTGATCAGCCGGGGAAAGATCCTCAACAGGAGCTTCCCTTTTCTCTTCCCTCCCATTGGCCCCCTTTTTCTTTTTTCTTTTCTGGAGCAGGAAGTGACAAGAAAGGGCTATCCCCCGGTTATGAAAAAGGCTGTCGATTTCTATTTCAAAAATCAGTTGTTTTATGTCGGCTATTGCCGATTCAATTTTTTTCAGCTCCGCCGTTTCCTTGGGGAAGGTGGACTCAACCCATTTCGTGTAGGTGGGTTTTTCGTAAACCATAAAATGGTGGAGCTTGCTTTGCACCTCCTCTAACCGGTCCTGGAGATTCAAATAATGGGTTTCCCAACTTCGCCGGATCGTTTTATTATCGACACAAACCAGAGGGAATGATGATCCAGTCTTTGAAGAATAAAAGGAAGGGGAGGACTTGTGGAATGAGCGAACTGTCAGCTTTTCCCTTTTCATCAAAGGAGATTTTTAAAGCAACCTCCGAGTCAAAGAGGTTAGGATTTTTTTCTTAAAAAATCAACCAATTATCAATGAGCACAATGGCCTCCTTGCTCCTTGAGAAAAGTTTACCTTTAGCTTTCTTCTTTCTAAAAAAAAGGTATTTTTTATCCAGGTTATCCTCTTTTCCTGGATCGCCTTCATGAGTACACTTTTTTTCCAATCCTCCGGTTTAGTTTTTTCTTTTGAAAAGGCTACCCTAGCCACCAAGCTTATTCTCTTTTTTCTTCTCGGAGTTTCTTCAATCAGTTGGACCGTTCTATTAATCAAACTCAAACAGATCCAATCAGCGAAAAAACAGAGTAGGAAGTTCTTACGCAAGCTTAAGGCTTCAACGAAATGGATGGGCGTATATTTCAGTAGAGAAAATTTTCCAGGCTCACCCCATCATGCGGTTTATATTGCCGGCTGCAAGGAACTGGTGAACATGTCTGCGGGAAGTTTCCCTCCGGCCGAAGGGTTTTCCGAAAAAAGCCTTCTCAAAATTAAAATTTCAGAAAAATCATTGAAATTAATCCAATCGGCAATCGAAAGAGAAATTGGCAATCAACTCCTTCTTCTTGAAGAGCAGATGATTTTGCTTGCTACCGCGGCAAGCGGAGCTCCTTTCATAGGATTGTTAGGGACTGTTTGGGGAGTAATGGATGCCTTTGGAGAGCTCGCTCTTTCCGGGAAGGCAACCCTGGCGACAATGGCTCCAGGAGTTTCTGGCTCCCTTCTTTCGACGGTCATGGGTCTTGTCGTTGCTATTCCCGCTCTTTTTGGGTATAACTTTATTGTAGCCAGCCTTAAGGCATTAACTATAGACTTGGAAAATTTCGGGACCGAAGTCCTGAGTGAAATAGAAAAGAGATTTGTAGTGGAGGAACCCCTTTAATACTTATAAGGTAATCAAAACAATCAAAACAATGAAAAAATTTTCGGATCGGTGGCGTTATTCCAGTTTTTCGGAATTAAACGTAACCCCTATGCTCGATTTTGCCTTCAGTTTGTTGATCATCTTTCTTATAACTACTCCTCTTTTTGAGCAGAACTTGGATATTGCTCTTCCCACGCTTGACTCCCAACAACAAAATGCCTCCCCGCATCCTTTAGTGATTCAAATCAACAAAATGGGCAAAATTTTCTTTAATGACAGGCCCATAGATAAAAAAGAACTCGAAGTCATTCTATTAGAAAGAATAAATAAGGATCCCCATTTAACCGTGTCCCTTAAAATGGATAAAGACACAAGGTATGAAGAATTTTTGCCGTTTATGGAATTTCTTGAGAAGTTGGGAATAAAAAGAATAGGACTTGTCCATATCCCCAATGAAAAATAGCAGCATCGAAGCCGTTGTAACGACCGTTTACCCCCTTGAGATAAACTTTCTTCCTTTTTTTATTCCCCCTGTCTGCTTAAGGGCTGTAAGCTTCTTTTGTTTTCTTTCATTCATAAAGTTTTTCTATGTCTTTGACCTCTCCTGCTCCAAAAAATAAAGAATTGAAGGGTAGAAATCTCTTCTGGACGGTATTCTTGCTCGTTTTAGCCGTTCATTTCAGCCTCATCTTAGCCTTTTTTGTTATCCATTCCTTGAAAAAAACAAACCAACCCAAGATCTCCTATTTTAATATCGAGTCTTCTTCTCTTACCCATTCCACTCACGGCCCCTCCAAGGATTTTCCTCTAACAGAAAAACCAAAAGGATCAAAGAATGAAGAACATCCTAAGCATTCTTCCCCATCCCGACCCAAGGATATCCATTCTCCTCCTCTTGCTGAAACTGCTGAAAAAAGTATTTCTAATAAACCAGTAACAAAAAAAACCGCTCTCCAAAAAGAATCAAGGAAAGACCCCTCAAAGCTGCAAAAGCAACATACCGTCATCCCCAACCTGAGGGAAGTGAGTCGAACTATCCCAGAAAATCCCCAGGCTCCTTCTGTTGAAGGAAAGGAAGCTCGAGAAGCTCAAAACCAGGGCCTCTCCCCTTCCTATTACTATGCACTTATACGTGAAAAACTCTATTCCCTTTGGGACCAGCCGGTTGACTTACTCGGTCTAGGGCTCTTGGCCGTTGTGGAAATAACTGTTGACGACGATGGCGGCATTGCTCAATACAAACTTCTTCAAAGCTCGGGCAACGAAAAATTTGATCAAAGCACGTTACTTGCCGTAGAAAGACTTGGAAACATTGGAGAAAGGCGGCCGTCTGATGTTCCCAAGGTCATTACGGTCAAATTTCAGATGGAAAAATGACCTGTTGGCATTCTATAACTTATGCTTTTGAAATCAAAATGACAATGGGTGCAAAAAAATGATCTCTCTTTTGCCCTGCCTTTGTTTTCTTATCTTTCTTTCGAGCGGCTTGCTTTATGCTCAAGTCGAAGTAACCGGCGGAAAAGTGAGAGTTTTTTTAGAACAATTCCAGGGAAAAGACGCTGAAAACTGTCGTAAAATCGTTTCTAGAGACTTACTTCAAACTCTCCTGGTCGAGGTCAGTCCCGAGGAAAACCAACGCTACGAAATAACCGCTCGGCTTTCCGATAAAGCCCTGGAAGGAATACTCGTAGATAAAGTCAAAAAACGGGAACTTCTTCATAAGAGTTTTGTCGGCGCAGAGATGCGCCAGTCCGCCCATCTTTTTTCTGATGCTCTGCTCGAGGCCCTAACCGGGATTAAAGGTTTTTCTAGTTGCAAAATCGCCTTTATATCTTCAGAAACAGGTTTTAAGGAACTCTACATGATGGACATGGATGGGGAAGGACTTCAGCGGTTAACGGCCGATAAAACCATTAGCGCCCATCCCAGGTGGAGCCATGATCATTCCATGATCGCCTATACCTCTTATAAAAGCGGATACCCGGATGTTTACATCATCAAACTGGCTAAACATTCAAGAATCCGATTCTCCTTTTTCCCCGGGGTTAATTCCGGGGCTTCCTTTTCACCCGATGATCAAAATATAGCACTTACCTTAAGCAAAGATGGAAATCCTGAAATTTACATCATGGGGATAGACGGGGGTCCTCCTCGGCAACTGACTCGAAATAGGGCCACCAACACTTCTCCCTGCTGGTCTCCAGATGGCAAACAGATCGTATACACCTCGGATGAAAGAGGGAGTATTCAGCTCTACATTATTTCCGCCGAAGGGGGACAACCCAAAAGGTTAATTACGGGCAATACTTATAGTTCAGAGCCGGACTGGTCGGCTGACGGGCAAAAAATTGCATTCAGCGCAAGGATAGGGGGCCAATTCCAAATTGGGATCTTCAATTTAAACACCAACCAAGCCTCTATTTTGACGACGCAAGGCGGAGAAGATCCTTCATGGACTCCAAATTCCCGCCATTTAGTCTATGCCTCGCAAGGCTCCCTTTATTTAATGGATACGGTAAGCAGGCAATCGATCAAGCTTAACTGCGAACTTAAGCATTGCAGCGAGCCTTCCGTTTCTCCTTAATCAAAAAACTTTCTTTTCCCTTTACATTTTGATCCGCTCAGAAATAAAAATCTTAAGGCTTCCTCCTCACGCCAGATGAATTGAACAGATCATTATGAAAAAAAACCTCTACTTAACAGTGATAAGCGCACCTCAACCCTTCCTTGTTTTTCTCTTTGTTTTGATCATAGCTGCTGCCGGTTGTGCCAAGCATCCCAAAGGCAAAGAAAGACCAACCCCAGAAGAAGAAACCCTGGAGAGCTCCCCCTTGCCAAGCCGAGGAGAATTTAACCCTGATTTTGACGTTGATTATTCTCCCCTCAAAGACCAGGTAATCTATTTCGCCTTTGATAGCGCAGCTATTCCCGGCAGCGAAAGAGGAAAAATTGAAAAAATAGCCGATTGGATGAACCAACATCCCCAGCTATCCATTCTCCTTGCCGGCCACTGCGATGAAAGGGGAACCGAAGAATATAACCGTGGCCTTGGAGAAAGGAGGGCGATAGCTGTAAGAGAATACCTAATCGGATTAGGCATTTCAGCCGAAAAAATCCACACGATTTCTTATGGGAAAGATCGACCCATAGCCATAGGACATACCGAGGCCGATTATGCAAAAAACAGGAGAGTGGAAGCTGGAGTCATCCGCAAGTAAGCAATCGGGAATTGCTGGGAAATTCTTTTTTACTTCTCTGCATTCCTGAATTCTATTTTGATTAATGCAAGAATTTTTCGATTGGTATCCTACCGACACAGAACAACCGACAAGCCCCACAGCACCCCTCTCGACAAAAATGCGGCCGAGAACCCTTGAAGAACTTGTCGGTCAAGAAGACATTCTTTTGCCCGGCAAACCCCTGCGAAGGCTTATCGATGCCGATCGAATACAGTCGCTCATTTTATACGGCCCTCCAGGGACGGGAAAAACGACGTTAGCCGAAATTATAGCTAAAAAAACCAAGAGCTTCTTTGCAAGGTTAAATGCCGTTGAGGCTGGAGTATCAGATATAAGGAAGGTTATCGGCCAAGCGGCCCTCCGTTGGAAAAAAGAAAAAAAACATACTCTTTTATTTATCGATGAAATCCATCGTTTCAACAAATCCCAACAGGACGTCCTCCTCCCCGACCTAGAAACTGGAATCATTAAACTTATAGGGGCAACAACTCACAACCCCTGTTTTTACTTGACCGCCCCGCTTCTCTCCCGTTCCCATCTTTTTGAATTCAAGCCTCTTTCAAAACAATCTTTGGAAACCCTACTGCTCCGTGCTCTTACTGACAAGGAAAGAGGACTGGGAAACTATGAAGTGAGTATTGAAAAAGAGGCAAAAGAATTTTTGCTTAATCTCTGTGAAGGAGATGCCAGGCGGCTGTTGAATTACCTGGAGATCGCCGTCCTTTCTTCTCTCCAAGAAAACCAACCTGCTCCAGTTATTCTCAATATCGAAACAATCCAAAACCTGGTCCAGAAAAAAATCCCCCGCTACGACCACGGTGAAGATGAACACTATGACACGATTTCGGCTTTTATTAAATCCATACGCGGCAGCGATCCCGATTCGGCCCTCTATTGGCTGGCTAAAATGATTTCAGCCGGTGAAGACCCCCGGTTTATTGCCCGCAGGCTGGTGATTCTTGCCACCGAGGACATCGGCTTGGCCAATCCTCAAGGATTACCTATCGCCACGGCCGCTTTCGAGGCGATCGAAAAAATTGGCATGCCTGAAGGCAGGATCCCCCTGGCTTTCGCTACCCTCTATCTTGCCCTATCTCCCAAAAGCAATTCCGCCTACAAAGCGATAGACAAAGCTATAGAATGGATAGAGAAGGAAGCGACGGTTGAAGTTCCACAAATGCTCAAAGACAGTCATTATTCGGGAGCTAAAAAACTAGGCAAAGGTGTAGGCTATCTCTACAGTCATAACTTCAGGGATGCTGTAAGCCCCCAAAGGTATGGGATCGAGCCGGGAACATTTTACGTCCCTACGGATAGGGGCAAGGAAAAGGAGTTTAAAGAAAGATTAGAATACATTGAAAAATTAAGAACAGAAGAAAAAAATAACTTCAAGGATTCATCCTCATGACACATTCCTTTTTATCCATCAAGCCCCCTTGTTTTTTTAGCATCTTCTACAAACCATGATCTTTAGAAACCCGGAGTATCTTTTAGGTCTTTTTTGCATCCCCCTATTCCTGTTTTTCTTTTATCGAAAGAATGCCCAAACAAAGGCTACTTTCATCCACCTTTTCAAAGTGTTGTTTTCCTCGAAAGGGATCGAGATCATCAAGCAAGAAAAAGATTCCAACCCTTTCCCCTGGTTATTTCTTGCCTCTACAACCCTTTTTTTTGTCGCTCTTTCGAGGCCGCAATGGGGCAAAGCGGAGGTTGAACTGCTCGAGTCAAACGCCGACTACCTTATTGCTCTTGATGTTTCCAAGAGCATGCTGGCGGAGGACACCGTCCCTTCTCGATTAGAAAGGGCCAAGCTATTGGCTACCAATTTCATCTCCAAGCTCCACGGCGAGAGGGTAGGGCTGGTTGCTTTTACCAAGAATGCCTTTATCGAGGCTCCCTTGTCCACGGATTATGAGCTCTTAGAAGAAATCCTTTCCGAACTTTCACCCGATGATTTTCCCAATGGAGGAACCAATTTCGCAGCCATGCTGGATGAAGCCTTACAATTTTTTTCTTCGAGTGGAAGATCCAAAAAAATGCTCATTCTTTTGAGCGATGGAGAAGACCATGGCGGAGGATGGCAACAAAGACTTGTCGATTTTAAAAAAGAGTCTATCCCGGTATTATCCATTGGCATCGGATCATCCAATGGGGCAGTTATAAGAAATTCAAACGGTTCCCTTTACAAAGATTACAACGGAGAGCCGATTGTCAGTATTTTTAATCCCGCTGCACTCGAGCTTATCGCCCACTCCACGGGTGGACTCTACATCCAGGCCGACAAATACTTTGATATTACAACCGTGGTGGAGAGTTTGGCCAAAAACCCCGGGTATGCAAAGAGAAAAGAAAAATTGAAAACTCTTGCCGAAAAATACGTTTACTTTCTTTTGCCTGCTTTATTGCTGGCTTTAGCCAGTTTTTTGTTTGAATTTCCTGGATATGAAAATCTCGAGATTAAAATGGGGTCAAAAGATAAGTCCTAGCGGCCTTCTCCTTGTTTTTGCTTTCTTTCTATTTCTTGCCCCGGCTCCCGGGAAAGGAGAAGAAATAGAGAACTTCGTCTCCAAGATCGATACTCTCAGCAGAAAGCCCCTTTTAACGAAAGAGGATTGTCTAATCATCGCTCAATCGACTATCGATTTAGGGAAAAAGACCAAGATTCCCCCTGGAGCGATTGAAGACGGGATAAAAGCTGTAGAACTGGGCAAAAGCCTTGATCCTCAGTTCGTTCCATGGGAAAAATATCTCCAAGAACTGTTAAAACTCCTTAAAGAGAGTTCTTCTTCTCCATCTTCAAACTCCTCGAAGCTCAACAAAAAAGAAGCTGAGGAGAGCGAAGGGGCCAAGGAAATGCATTCCTTCGACTCCAGTTTTCGAAAGGGAGCGTTAAATCCGCTAGAACATGCTCCCGATCGTAATAATACGGCACAGAATAAAAAAAATTCCTCTTTAAGCTCCTACTCCAAGGAAAAGAAAGAAGGGACGGCTTCCCATGCGGCTAAAGCCTCTTCTTTTTCTTCTCCGGAAAGCCTTTCTGAAACCGATCAGAATTCAAACAAGGAAGAGGCCGAGAGTGCTATAAAATTAAGACAGATCAAGCAGCTGGACAGCCCCTCAACATTCTTTAAAAGGATGCGTCAAATAGAAAGTGAGACCAATGAAGCTTTTTTGGAAGATCCAGATTGGTAACAACCGGCTGGATTTTCTTTCCCTTTTTTTTGTCCTTTTTTTCTTTTTTGCATGCGCCCCAAAGACATTAGCCTTTTCTGTTCATTGGTTACCTCCAAATGAAAAAATAGAAGCGGGCAAAACAAGCCACCTGCGTTTATTGTTTGAAGATTGCTCGCCCCAGGAAGAAGTCAAGCCCCCCAAGGTTGATTTTTTGGAACTAGGAGATCCCGTGGTAAGTCAAGAGAGTCGTTCCCAATTAATCTATGAGTTTCCCATCATTGCCCAAAAGCCTGGAAATTACGTCATTCCCCCTTTTTTAATAGCTACCGACCACGGTCTTATTGAAGCTCCTCCCATGGTCTTTAAAGTAAACGAAGAGCCTTTAGTCCCATTCCCAACGGAGGCTGTCGATGCGCGAGTCATTCTTCCTCAAGGTCCACTGTGGATAGGTGAGCCCTTTGCCATTGAATACAGGATTGTCGCCCATTCAGGCACTTTTTTAGATATCACAAGCCAGCCCGAGTGGAACCCGCAAGACTTCCTGGCAAACAGGTGGGGCAAGCCCCAGAGGATCATCTTAAATTCAAACGGCACTTATGCCAGCGGGCTGCGTTACACCACGACTCTTCTCCCACTCAAGTCGGGAAAGATCGTCTTGCCTTCCATTACGCAGCAACTGACTTTAGAAATAGAAAGGTTAGGGCATGGCCTTTTTTCCCAACCCCTCGTTAAGTCTATACGGTCTTCCACCGAGCCCAAGACAATTGATATTTCTCCGTTACCCGTTCCTGCTCCTAGAGATTTTTCGGAAGCCATCGGCAATTTCAAACTTTCCTGCAAGCTTAATCCCATCGAGGTCATGCAAGGGGAGCCGATCTCTTTAACGATTAAAATAGAAGGCATGGGAAATTGGGCCGTTCCCTGGAAACTCAAGGATTTTCCAGAATGTAAAGGATTAAGAATAATTAACTCAAAGCCTTTTCGCCAAATTGACCCCGAATCCCTGTTTAACGGGGTTTTAAAAATGGAATTGGTTCTTATCCCCGATATATATGGGGAGGTAGACATTCCTCCTTATTCTTTTACCTATTTTGACATTACCCAGGGTGAATACCAAACTTTAAAATCTGATCCTATTCACATTTCCATAAAAAAATCTCCCTTTGCAAAGGAACATGGAGAGAATAAACAAAATGAAACGGCGGACCATTCCCCTTATACTTATACAAATCCAGGATATCCCCAAGAGATGATGCCCATAGGACCGCTTCAAGGAACTAAAGCCGGATTGGCTCCCTTTTCCCCGTTTGCCCTGGGAAAGGAAGCTCTCCTTTTGACCAGCCTATTTCTTGTCCTATGGAGTTATCTTTCCTGGGAGCGAGCAACCGGCAATCCTTTAATAAACAAGAGGAAAAAAGCACGCCTTTCTTTAAAGGCTACAGCCGATTCCCTAGCCAAGGTAAAGACCAACCTCGAACTCTATAAATTCATGCTTCAATGGCAGCAAGCATTCAAAGAATTCTGGGAAATTCCACATGCCTTACCCGATGAGGATGTTGTCGAAAAACAATTGACTAAGCTCCTTCCTAGAAACCTGGCCATGGTAAAAAAGTGGACGACTCTTTGGCGCGAATCACAGCTTTGCCTGTATAGTCCTTCTTATTTGCCCTCCTCAAAATGGATCAACGATGCCCAGGAGCTGGCCAGAAAATTACCTAGGGTTAAAACCCCTATAAAAGAAATTTTCAGCCCTTCTAACCTTTTCCCTTTTTTATGTTTTGGTCTGCTGGCTGCCTTCTTTGTAATCCCCCTGGATATGAATCAATCTTTTTGTCCTGCAGATAAAAAAAATCCTAAGAATTTTTACGGCTTTTCCCCTTGCCTGCCGCTGAATCTGAATACGGCTCCAAGTCCTTTTCCTTTCCATTTTGCCCGATCCGGACTCTTCTTTTTTCCCCCTCTCCATTTTGGATCCTTGTCCAGCTTTAGCTCCAGCGATGAGGCTCATCTTTTTTATCAAAACGGAGATTTTTCCAAAGCAGCAGAAGCTTGGAAAAAAAAAGCTCTTCACCAACCTCTCGATTGGAAAACGAGAAACAATCTTGGACTTGTTTTTGCACAACAAGAACAATGGGCTAAAGCCATGGGAGAATGGACGGCGGCTTTCCTTCTTGCCCCCCGCGACCCCGTAGTATCATGGAACTTTAACTTGGGGTTAAGCAAAAATCCCCAAGCCGACATGCAGCTCCTCTCGCTAAGTAAAAAAGACTATTTGAATAAAATAAAGGTGTTTTTCTCACCCGGTGAATGGGAAAGGATGGCTTCTTTCAGCCTTCTGTTTGTCTTCTTTTCCCTAGGGTTGATGCTTCTGAGCGCTTATCACAAAATCCGTATTCCTTCTTTTATACTTATGGGGCTACTCTTGATTTCATCCCTGAGTTGCCTTTCTTTCTTGGGATTTTTTTCCTATGGCATTTTCACCGATTCCCGTTCGGGCATTATTGTTCAAGACAGTTTCCTAAGATCGGTTCCTACGGAAATACAACAGCAGAATCTTCCTGTTAAAGCGGGCTCGGTGGTTAAAATTAAAAAAACTTATCTTGGATGGTACATGATCGAATTTGTTAATGGCCAGCAGGGTTGGCTCAAGGCTCAAAATATTATCCTTTTTTATATCCCTCCTTACGAAATGGCCCATCCAAAAGAAAAGTCCTTTTATCTTTCCTCTTTGAATCCTTGATTAACCTACCGTCCTTCTTCTTTTATCCTGGGAAAGAAAAAACTGTCCTAAAAAAAATATTCCCTTCTCTCCACCGATCCGGCGTTCATGCACGGAAGCAGGCAAGTCCCTTCGGGATATGAGCTTGTTCTTTTTGATGCTCAAGCATGATGGAGCTAGACCCCGCACCTAAAGTATAATTGTGATCATGGAAAGGGCGTTGAGCACAGAACGGCAGGCTCCCGCAACTGCCCTACCCGTGAAAAACCCCTAGCAAGCACTCAAAGCGTTGCATCCGGAATGGTTTCAACTGTGGCCGGGAAAGTCACTCCTGACGGATACGAATGGGTCCGGCTAGACCCGACGGGGGGCAGGAAAAAACGGTGGGCATACTTGCCCGCGTTTTTGACAGCAGTACAAGCTCCAGGTCATTGAAAAGTTGCCCGAGGGGAGGATATGTCGATTAATTTTTTTTATATTTTTCGATTCGTTCAACCATGTTCCAAGCTACCTTAGTAGAGTCAAATAGCATTTCTGCCAGTTGACGGGCCTTGAAGGAATGGAAAGAATAATCTTGTTCAATTTTTTCTATAGCCTTAACCGCCTCATCGAGAGAATCAAAAGAAAACAGGCCTTCTCCTGGATAGATGATTTTCGACCATCCCGTATCCTGGATAACTGCAGGCTTGCCCATTGCCAGATAACATACGGTGCGGTCACTGAACCAACCGCTGTTGCTTCGCCGGTAACCGCTTTTGACGACAGAAAATTCACCCCTGGACTGCCCGATGAAATTTCTATATTGGTCAAAGTTGGCTGAAATGGGAAAACTACTCACCATCTGCCAATTTTTGGCAAGAAAACGGCGACGAATTTCATGATCATCCTGCAGATCGGAGGCAATTTGAAAACGGCCATCGCCTTTATACAACAGGGGAAGATCTATCACCTTTTCCCACTCCTCGGCCTTATTTCCGTAGGTATTCCCATTCCAGCTCACTTCTGGATAACCGCACCAATGCGTAATCGTGGACCAATTTAGGCCTCCTTCCCTTTTGGGCCACCACTCCAAACTTACGGGAGGAAAGGTTGGATGCCATTTTAAGCCGGTAGAAGGAACTTTTTTATCGTCCTCTTCCAAAGTCAGTCCAATCGAAAAATAGAGATCGTGGCCTTCTAAATTCATGTCGCAACCGTATCCCTTGGCCCATACCTGTGTAAAACCAGGGTCCAAGTCGAGATAAACCTTTTTTTTAAAGGTAGAAAGAACTGACCTGCTACGGACCAATCCAGAAATGTTCAAAAGAAAAAGACTTTCTTTTGCAAAAAGCAGAAATTTTTCCAAGTCCTTTGCCTTGCCATCGATCAATATCGTCGAATGGTCTTCAAAACCAAAAAGGGAGAGAATATTTTGCCAATGCTCTAAGCAAAGCTGCAGTTTTTGCCGCTTATCACCCTGGCCATCCTGGGGCAAGCTCTCCACGGACAATTCTTCTAAAAGGGCTACATCCCATCCCAAATTACGAAATCCACACGCCCAATGGAGAAAGGCTAGATTAATCCCAATAGAAGAAAAAGAATATCCACCAATACGACACCCAATGACAACTTTTTTGGCCATCAATGACTAGGAATGCATCTTCCGTTTAAATTTATCTCCCCTGTGTTTACAGGGGACTAAAGCAACAATCCCGTATTCCGCCCCCAGAGGGCATATAACCACCCTTTGCATTGAGTTAAGACATTCCTCGAAAATGAGCAGCGAAAAAGAACAGGCTTAAAAAGGATTGGTTTTGGCTGTATCCCTTTCTTCAAGTTTTCGGTAGCCCAAGACCAAGCCCTATTCAACATCCAGTTCTAGTTCTTCTCCTTTCTTTATGCAAGAATAGGCATTTACACCTTTCGTTGCCGGGCCGCAGAGAACTTCTCCCGTTTTAAGGCTGAACCGAGCCCCGTGCCACGGACACTCCACCTCGCCATTTTCTATAAATCCTTCGCTCAAAGGCCCTCCCTCGTGGGGACAAGTATCATCAAGGGCAAAATATTCCCCCTTGTAACAAAAAACGGCAATTTTTTTTCCCTCTGCATCAAAACATTTTCCCGCTCCTTCCGGTATTTCCGAAGCTTTAAAAGGACATTTTACTTTGGCCATAGCGCTTTTTTTAGATTTTTATAATTTTTTTGTCAACTCGATAGTCGTTGAAAAAGCCGAGTAATTTTGATTGCATACCCTGCTTTGTTCCATAAAATGAGAAAGAAAGTCCCTTGTTTTACCCATGCGTCCAAAATTTCTTTTTGCTATAGCCTTGCTCGCGGCATGCGTGAGTGGTTGCACTTTAAATAACCAGAGGACAAGCCCATCTTCTTCTGCTTTACCTTCCAACCTTATCCGGGTAAGCATCCATGATCAAAAGATGGAATTAATTCAAGATTTCGGCAAATCAACGGAATCCCGCCGTTTTTACCCCGTATCCACCTCAAAATACGGAATAGGGGATGAATGGAATAGTTACAAAACTCCCATTGGCCGTTTCGTGATCGCCAAAAAAATCGGTGATGGAATACCCCTAGGAGGGAAATTTTACCATAGGAAATTTACGGGAGATGTGATCAAATTGGCTGCCTACGATCCATCAAAATCGGATTTCAATCACGATAGCATATTAACCCGGATTCTATGGCTTAAGGGACTAGATTTGCAGAACAAAAATTCCTTTAATCGGGGAATTTTCATCCATGGAACAAATCAAGAAGGGCTCGTCGGACAACCTGTAAGCTATGGGTGTATACGGATGAAAAATAGAGATGTTCTTGAACTCTACGACCTGGTATCGGAATATACTCCTGTCTATATCCAAAAAGAACCCCTTAAAAAACCCATACCCAAAGAAGTATTAGCAAGTTTTCACTTGCATTCTCCCTTTTATTCATCCTCACCTCGTTTTTCTTCTTACAGCTTGAGCTCTGATCAGTCTTCTCTAAGAGCCCTGCCTGTATCCACTCCCGCTTTTCCTCCTTCTTTTAGGGAAAGCTCTAGCGAGAGCAATCCAGGGGATTCAAAAACCCAACTGCATCCTTACGCTTCTTCCCGTCCTCCGGGAAATTCTTTAAAAGAAGGGCCAGCGGCTAAGACCCCAAGTCATTCCCATCTGCTCGTTGCTCAAGGCTCTATTCGTTCTTCTTCCAAGACTCAGCACTCCTTGACAAAATCTCCTTCTCACAAAAAGGGAAAGATCTCAACCCATAAAACGATTCAGCATTCCCCTTCAGCCAAAAAAATTATCTTGAGTTCGTCCCAACCCAAAAAGAAAAAGGACCTTGAATAGCTTATTGTCCAAGGCCAAGTCCAGAACATTAGAACTATCAAAAGAATTTATAAATTTTTTATATTGTTAAAAATAATCAATCGGGGCGACAGGATTTGAACCTGCGACTCCCTGCTCCCAAAGCAGGTGCTCTAGCCAGGCTGAGCTACGCCCCGGCAGCGAACACAAAAAGGAAATAACAAAGAAGAGGTTCCTTAGCAATGAGCTTGAAATTTCCTTCGATTCCTTTTTCGCAAGGATGGATATAAGCATAAACAGGAGTCAAAAGGAGTGCAAAAATTTTTTTAATGAGCTAATCATGCCCTCTATCCCATCGTCAACTAAAAACCATTTGTGCTTATAAAAGGAGCTCCATTTGAATTTTTCAAAAAGAAAAATTGAAGAACCATAATTTTTTGCAATGTTATTTTCTATACATAATTGTAGAATTTCTCTCAATGATAATTAAGAAAATTCCCGATTATAGAGAGGAAAATGTTGGCATAGTTCTGGCTACAATATAAAAAAAAGATATGAGCTTAAAGATAGAAAATCTACACGGCGGAATTGGAGGAAAAGAGATTGTTCAGGGCGTATCGCTAGAAATAGCCCCTGGAGAGGTTCATGCCATTATGGGTCCCAATGGATCCGGGAAAAGTACCCTTTCAAAGTTGCTTACCGGACACCCTGATTATGAAATCTATTCAGGATCGATAGAGATGGATGGAGAGTCGTTGCTCGAGATGGAACCCGATGAAAGGGCAAGAAAGGGGCTTTTCATGGCTTTTCAATACCCCTGTGAAATTCCAGGAGTAACTGTGGCAAATTTCCTGAGAGCCGCTTTACAAGCTCGCCTTCCAGAAGGCAAAACGATCAACGTGACTGACTTTTATAAGGAGCTGTACGCAGCAATGGAAAAGCTTTCCATGGACAGAAAGTTCAGTTCTCGCTACGTCAACGAAGGTTTTTCCGGAGGTGAGAAAAAAAGGAATGAAATCCTTCAAATGGCCGTTTTAAAACCCAAGTACGCTATTCTTGACGAAACGGATAGCGGTTTAGACATCGATGCTCTAAAAATTGTCGCCAACGGAGTCAACGCCTTGAAGGGTCCCCAGTTAGGCATACTGCTCATTACTCATTATCAAAGGCTTCTTAATTACATCATTCCGGATTATGTTCACGTGATGGTTAAGGGAAAGATTGTGGCAAGCGGAACTAAAGAACTTGCCTTGCGTTTGGAGGAAAAAGGGTATAGCCAATTTGAAGAAGAACTTGCCGCCCAAACGCATTAAAGAGGATTTCTAGAGTCAATTCAACTTAACTTTTAACCCATTGAAAGGGGAAAAAATATGCAGAGTGTAAAAGAAACCAATAAAGAGGACATTGTAAAGATTAATTCTCTTGTTGAGGATTTTTTCTATGATGTGAACTACACCTATGATGCGGGTGTAGGACTCAATGAAAAAACGATCGATTATATCTGCGATATTAAAAATGACCCGGATTGGATCCGCGCATTTCGAAAAAGATCGCTGCAAATTTTTTTACAAAAACCCTTACCCGTTCACTGGGCAAGCAAGGAGCTGGAAAAAATCGATTTTAACAAAATCCGCTACTACTTAGCTTACGACAAAAAAGCCCAAAGAAGTTGGGATGAAGTCCCCGAGGAAGTCAAGAAAACCTTTGAAAGATTGGGAATTCCCGAACAGGAAAGAAAATTTCTGGCAGGGGTAGAAGCCCAATTCGATAGCGAGTCGGCTTATTCAAATATAAAAGAATCCTTAAGTAAACAAGGAGTGATCTTCGTTGGAAGTACTGAAGGTCTCCATCAATATCCCGATATTTTCAGGAAGTGGTTTGCCAAAGTCATACCCCCGGCCGATAATAAATTTGCCGCCTTGAATAGCGCGGTCTTTAGCGGGGGAAGCTTTATTTATGTTCCCCCTGGAGTTAAAGTTCAACAACCTCTTCAAGCCTACTTCAGGATAAATGCTGAAAGTTTCGGTCAATTTGAAAGGACGCTTATTATCGCCGATGAAGGTTCCGAGGTAACCTACATGGAAGGTTGCACCGCTCCCCGTTTTGAGACGTCCACTTTACACAGTGCCGTAGTTGAGCTTGTCGCCATGCCCGGGGCCAAAATTCAATACATTACCGTCCAAAATTGGAGTTCAAATGTTTTTAACCTGGTGACAAAAAGGGCTATTGCCATGGAAGAAGCGGAAGTGCGGTGGCTTGATTGCAACATAGGCTCAAAGCTGACTATGAAATATCCCGGGGTTATCCTCCAGGGAAGGAAATCTCGAGGAGAGGTTCTCAGTATCGCTCTTGCTAATACAGGACAACACCAGGATACAGGGGCAAAGATGTATCATGCTGCAGACGAAACGACAAGCAATATCATCTCTAAAAGCATTAGTATCGGTTCGGGAAGAGCGAGTTATCGCGGACTTGTCAGTATTCCCAACCATTTGAAAAACTGTAAAAACAATACCGAATGTGACGCCCTGCTTATCAATACCACCTCCAGAACGGACACTTACCCGGCTATTACCGTAATGGGCAACCGAAACGCCACCCAACATGAAGCAAGCGTGAGCAAAATCAGCGCTGAGCAACTATTTTATATGCAACAAAGAGGATTACCCGAAGACGAAGCCATGAGTCTTTCTGTGAATGGTTTTATCAATGACTTAGTCAGAGAATTTCCCATGGAATATAGCGTGGAATTAAAAAGGCTTATTGATCTAGAAATGGAAGGGTCCGTGGGATAAAAGTCTTGAAACTTTCGATTCCCTATAAACAGAAGAGGAGTTTCCCATGCCACTCATACAAAACAACTCTGTAGCAAAAACGACCGCAAATGGTCCTTACCCTGCTTGGTTTGAAAACAGCCGTAAGCAGTCCCAGTTGGAATATGAAAGACTTCCTCATCCCCAAAGAAAAAACGAAAAGTGGCGATTCTCAAGCATAGAGAAAATAAAATGGGAAGGATATTCTTCATCGGTGCCTGTTTCTCCCTTTGACGTTGAAAAAATAAGCTCTTCGTTTCCTTTTGAAAATTCCTTAGGTGCCCTCGTATACGGCAACGATGAACTGCTCTTTTATACTCCTATTCCTGAAAAACTTCAAAAAATGGGGATCATTTTCAGCCCTCTCAATGAAGCCCTAGCTCTTTATCCAGGGCTTTTAAAAGACTACCTATTTAGAGAGACACTCCGTATGGGGGCCGAAAAACTTGAAGCTCTTCATAGGTCAAAAACCCAATCGGGAGTATTTTTATATGTTCCTCGAAATGTAGAAATACAGGAATTTTTTGAAGTATGGTTCTGGATTACCGAACCCTTTGCTGCGGTCCATCCCCACATTTTGCTTGTTCTCGAAGAAGGAAGCAAAGCTAAAATTCAATTAAATTTTAGGTCCCTCAATGCAGGAGGCGGTTTTAGTTGTTCAGCCATTGAAAGTTTCTTGGAAAGATCGTCCTTGCTCGAAATTATCTCCGTTCAGCATTGGGCTGAGGAAGTCAACTCTTTTATGTTCAGTTTGACCGACGTAGGTCAAGACGCCCAGAGTTCTTCACTTTTTATCAATGTTGGAGGATCCTACAATCGGTTCGAAGGGAAAACACGTCTTAGTGGAGCGGGAGGAAGCGCCGAAATACTCTCGGCAACTCTGGCTAAAAACACCCAGGAATTTGATCAAAGAACTCTCCAAGTCCACACAGCTCCCTATACAACGAGTGATCTTCTTTTTAAAAATGTTTTATTCGATTCTGCAAAAACGATTTTTTCGGGCATGATCGATGTTTCTCCTGAAGCTCAAAAAACGGATGCTTACCAAAGTAATAAAAATTTAATCTTAGGAGAAAATGCCCAAGCCAATTCTTTACCTGGACTTGAGATTATGGCCGATGACGTCCGTTGCACCCATGGTGCAACCACGGGGGGAATAGCCAAAGAAGAGCTTTTTTATAGCCAACAACGGGGAATTCCCAAACCGGTTTTTGAAAAACTCTACACGATCGGTTTTCTTGCTGAATGCATACAACGGGCAAAAAGTCCTCAACTAGCCGATCATCTTCTTGACTTTCTTCGTCTTTCACTGCAAGTATAGTCAAAAAGAATGACTGTTATTTAAAAAATGAATACCCAAGGTCCTCAATCTACCCTAACAAGAGAAGTTCAGGCTGTTCTCATCCCCAGTGGAGACAAGATCCAATTGGAAAAAGATAAACCTTTCCAAATCACTCAATCGATGGGAGGCTCCTATACTCTTATCTATGACAACAGGATACTGGTCAGGGTTGATGCCAAAGATAGCGATGCCCTAGGGATCAACCAAGAACCTTCTCCTCTAAAAGAGATCTTAAGCGAAAACGAAGAACTCACCGAAGAAATCATCTATAATCGGCTCAAGGAAGTTTACGATCCAGAAATACCCGTTAACATTGTTGATCTTGGGTTGATTTATGATTGTCAAATCAACAAAAAAGAAGACGGAACTTATTCTGTTGCCGTAAAAATGACCCTGACCGCTCCGGGTTGCGGGATGGGGACGATTTTAGCGCAAGATGCCCAGTCAAGAATTCTTGAAATTCCCTCTGTGTCCGAAGCCCAGGTAGATCTAGTTTGGGACCCTCCCTGGAATCCAAGCATGATTAGCGAAGAAGGAAAAATGATCCTAGGCTTGGTATAAAAAGTCAGCCCTTTTCCCCTTTATTTCTCGACAACTATTCCTTCTTTTGAAGTAGCCCAAGATATTATTCCCTGGGTTATGATTTCGGCATATTCAACAAAGATACTTTTGAAGGACTTCCCATTAATGTTTTTGTTTCCATCGTAATCCCCGGCGATAATCCGATCATAGGCATCGACCGCATTCATGTAGGGTCCTTCGATAAAAACAACGGGGCAATGATAGATTCGATTAGCCAAGAGGTTCCTGGCAAAAACGTAAGGACTTTTACCCACTTTATAGGCTGCCGACCAATTGTTATAACTTTCCGGGGGATAGTTCCAAACCAACTCCATTTCTTTTGCCACGGCTTCTGAAACCTCCGCTTCTGGAACCGAGGTTCGGGATAAAAGCTTGTAAAGCAGATCCCATTTTTGATCGTCAAAAACAAGTTCTTCTTCAGAGTAATTCCCATTGACAAACACCACGAGCTTGCTTTTCTGGACAAGTTCCTCTCGGGTTGGATGATCAGACCACTTATCGGCATTAAAATGCACGCAGATAGTTAAGTCTGGATTGAACCGGTTGACAATCTCTGCCCTTGCCCTGATTTCCGCGTTCCTATAAAAAAGCCTTTCGGCCGTTAGGGATATTTTTTTTTCTATTTCATCAGAAAAGCGGTAGGGGAGATTTTCTTGGCTTTCAAATGGAAAAAGAAGGGATAGAGCATCAGCCCTTAGATCGGCCGGTCGAAGATCGGTCACAGGCTCGTAATTTTTTTTTGTCCATACTACCCTTGCCCCTGCTTCTTCAAGAAAATGAGCTGCTCTTCGACATACATTCATGTTGAGTTCGGCTTCTATAACAGGAGGATCAGAACCGATCTGAAAAAATCTTTCTTCCATCTTTGCCCATTTTCCCCCTATGTGACCGGGATCCAGGCATATGACTAATCCTTTAAGCGGTTTGGGATCTGAAGAACCATTCCCTTTTGTTTTTATACAGGATACCCAGTTGGCTTTTAGGGGTAGCTGTGATTCCTGGTCGGGAGCAAGGCGTAACCGGTAGAGCAGCTCGTTGTGTTCGACATCGGAATAAATAGTCAATTCATTGCCATTGATGATCGTATAGCGCCAGAAAGCCCCTGTAGGCGAATACAGGGTGTTAATCAATTGGACAAACTCCTCTCTAGTTATGGTTTCTTGAAACTGGTCGAGCCGTGTCCAATCTGGGGGAGGAGCCAAAGGAGAGAGTTTTTCCACCGCAAAAAGCCCAACAGGAAATATTTTCAGGAAAAAAAAAAACGATCGAAAGAAAAAGCCCTCTTTGCATAATGACTCTAATGATGCAGGGGATCAATTAATGTAAAACTTTAGAAAAATTTAGTTTCATTTTATAGACTTTTCCTGTTATCGCCCCGATAATGACATAACCAATAGAACGTTCAAAGCCGTTTTTATCCGCAAAAAAATCCAGAATCCAACAGGCTTCTTCATATCCTTTTAAAGAGGCGAGGCGAAATACCACCGTACTCAATTTCACCGTCCTGAACGATTCATTGGACTTGGTGGCGATTTCCAGTGCCCTGTTAGAATCTATTTTCAGCCTAGAAGGATTAATGGTGTTTTCCTTCTTATAAGGCAACAGGTGCAAGTTGCCAAGAGAAAAAAGCCCATCTTTTATTTGGGTTACCTGCCCTCCTGCCACGGTAATCTGTTCGGAACGAGACCAAGAATGGGGATTCCAATAAATAAATTGCCAGCTTACCGGGGTTAAAGTGGTGGGACTTCGCTCTCCAATTATTCCATAGAGGTGTTGCTTGGACTCTGCTGAAACCTGCTTTTCAGCGACTTTAAGGGCTTCAAAGGCGGTCGGCGTCTTTGCCATTAAAACAAAAGGGTAAAGCCCTAAGAAAAGAACGAAAAAAAACCGGCTCATATCTCTTCCCCCAACAAAAAAGAAAATTTCAATTCTTTAACAATAAAAGAAAAAACCTGGTAAAAAAGGATAAACAAAAAATCTTAGGAGAGAAAAGCTTCTTTTTAATTCATTCTTTGATTTTTATTCATTCTTTAATTTTTTGATTTAGACTATTTTTATCTTTTCTTTGTCTTTTAACCTCATTTTGTATGGCAACCATTCTTGTCTCTGGAGGAACAGGCTTTATCGGTAAATACATAGTGCAGCAGCTTTGTCAACTTGGATACAGGGTCAGGGTACCGAGCAGAAATCCCCAAAAAAAGCGATCTTTTTGCGATCTTTCCTGTGAATTCCTCGCGGGAGATCTCTCGGAGCTTTCTTTTGCAAGAAAATGTTGTTCTGGAATAGATGCCGTAATCCATCTCGTTGGAATCCTCGTAGAGCAAGGTCGAGAAACTTATAAAAAGGTCCACGTTCAAATAACCAAAAACATGATTCAAGCTTCCAAGGAAAACGGAGTAAGGCGTTTCCTTCATATGAGCTCACTGGGCACACGTCCTCAAGCAAAAAGCCGCTACCATCAAACCAAATGGACAGCCGAAGAGTTGGTAAGAAACAGTGAACTGGATTGGACCATTTTCCAGCCTTCCGTGGTTTTTGGAATCGGAGACGATTTTACTAAAAGGCTATGCAAAATGCTTTTTTTTCAAAATAATCCTTTACTTATTTTTCCTTTGATAGAAGGCGGAAAAAGCAAGCTCCAACCCATATTCGTTGAAAATGTTGCGGAAGCTTTCGTCCGGGCCCTACCCAATCCGAGCACTTTTCATAAAATCTATCCTCTTACGGGCCCTGAAATATTTTCCTTAAAAGAGATTATGATGCTTATTTTGGAACAAGCCCACTTGGCTTATAAAATAGAAGACATTCCTTTTTATACCTTGATGAGGATGGGGCTCATTCTGCTCAGTATTTTTATTTATCCCCTGGCGGCTCTTAAGGCTATAAGTCAAAATTGGAAAGGAGAGCTCTGGGCAATTTATTTATTCTCCTGGTTACTCTTTCTCCAGCTATTGCAAAAGAATATGAAAAAGAGACTCCTTTTTAGCTTGCCCTCAAATATCGCTTTTCCTCTTGTCAGGGTAGCCGAAAAACTGATTAAAAATCCACCTCTAACTCAAGATATGCTTCTTATGATGCTAGAAGATAATATTGCCGACAGCGCAGAAGCCGTTTCAACGTTAAACCTTAAGCTCGTTTCATTCAAAAGGGTTCTGCCCGATATCCTTGATTCTCTTCTTTTATAAGAGAACCATCTCTTTTTTGGGATAATACTTGAGTTGTTCCAAAACGACCTTTTTAATTCTTTGAGCCGACTCTCCGATTTCTTCTTCATGGGTATATTTCCCAATAGAAAGCCGAAGCGATGAACTTGCTCTTTGGGGATCGTATCCCATAGCCATAAGAACATGGGATGGTTGAATCGTTCCCGACATGCAAGCCGAACCGCTGGAAGCGGCAATCCCTGCAAGGTCAAGACCTATAAGAAGATCATGACCCCTAAGGGATGTAAAAGTAACAAGAAGGGTATTGGGAACGCGTCGAAGAGGATCCCCCACGCGCTCGATTCCAGGAAGATCAGCTAGACTATCCCAGAGCTTTTCGATCAGTTGAAACTGTCTTCTTCCCTGGAAGTCCATCTCAGACAATGAAATTTCAAGGGCTTTGGCAAGACCGACAATCCCAAGAATATTTTCTGTTCCTCCCCTTTTTCCCTTTTCCTGGCTCCCTCCAAAAATCATTTTTTCAAAAGGAGTCCCCTCTTTTACATAGAGTATTCCCACTCCTTTGGGTCCATAAAATTTATGAGCCGAAAGACTGGCCATAGACAACTCTTTGACATTCAAGGGGACTTTACCCACACTCTGGATCACATCCGAATGAAAAAAAATTCCCTTCTGTTTACAGAGTTCAGCTATCTGCTCTATAGGCTGACAGACCCCTGTTTCATTGTTTGCAGATTGAACGGAAACTAAAAGAGTACGGTCGGAAAGAAAAGAAGCTACTTTTTCGCAATCGACAATGCCCTCCTTTGTAGGGGAAACAAAAGTAAGCTCGTATCCTCTTGTTTTTAGAGCGGCAGCCGTCTCCAAGACGGCATGATGTTCTATTGCCGAAACGATGAAGTGGTTCCTTTTCTTATCGTTGTTTCCGTAGGCTATACCCATCAAGGCAAGAGAATCACTTTCCGAGCCACCGGAAGTAAAAATGATCTCTTTGCTTTTTACCCCCAAGAGCTTGGCTACCTTTTCTCTAGCCTGTTCTATGGCAAACCGCAACTTCCTGCCTTCTTCATGGATGCTCGAGGGGTTTCCCCAGGCTTCCATCCAAGAAATCATTTCCTCGGAAACCCTAGGATCTAAAGGAGTTGAAGCATTGTAATCCAGGTAAATTCTCTTCATCGCTTATCGGTTTACAGTTACTGTTCATTTTTTGTTCTCACCCGAATTTCTTGATCAACAAGGGTAACAATGGAGTTAGGAGGGACAGGATGGGTAAGCCATACATTGCCCCCGATTATGCTTCCCGATCCAATAACCGTTTCCCCTCCCAGAATTGTTGCTCCTGGATAGATCGTTACGTAATCTTCGATCGTGGGATGCCTTTTTTGGCCCCTTAGTTTTCTACCCCCACTCGTCGATCGAGCACCCAATGTCACACCATGATAAATTTTAACATGATGGCCTATTTTACAGGTTTCCCCAATGACAATTCCCGTGCCGTGGTCAATGAAAAAATCTGAGCCGATTTCCGCTCCCGGATGTATGTCTATTCCCGTCCTTGCATGAGCCCATTCGGTCATCATTCTTGGGATCAAGGCTACATTCTCCAGATAAAGAAGGTGAGCCAGCCTATAGACCGCTATGGCTTCAATCCCAGGATAAGCAAGAAGAACCTCTTCGATACTTGCCGAGGCGGGGTCTCCCTCAAAGGTAGCTTTGAGATCGGTGGTCAAAATTTTCCTTATATCGGGCAGCTTTGACAAAAATTTTTGACCAATGGATGCCGCATCTTTTCCTTCAATGGGTGCGAAGAGCAGGCTTTTTTCTAATTCCTGAATTAAAGAATGATAGATCCTTTTTAAAACTTCCAGGCAAAAGGAAGCCATTTTTTCCTGGGAAAGAGAAAGAGAAAAATAATACCCGGGAAAGATGAGACTTAAAAGATCTTCTGTTAATTTTGCCACAGCGCTTTTAGAGGGAAGATTTATCCCATCAGAACAATTAATGGCTCCATCAAGATAGTAAGAATTCAAAAGCTTGTTTAAAATAGAATCAAAAAAAAGTTTTTCCATTTTTAACCCTTACTCTATTTTTCCCTTACTCTAGTACAAACAAAATGAAAACCCAGTTATTTCCGATAATCAAGTGGTTATCCTTCTCCTTCCACTATAGCATTTTTTTTTCCTTGGTATAAATTCAAAAAGGAACCGGGGTCATGAGCGAAAAAACATATTTTAGATTAAAAGATTTCAAAGAGTTTTATCCTACTGGACCCTGCTATGCCGTCTTGGGAAAACCCATCGCCCATTCTCTTTCTCCTGTTTTTCAAAAAGCCGCTTTTAGACAGCTGGCCCTTGATGCTGATTATATACGCATAGAGGTAGCCGAAGAGGAATTGGAGCAAGCGGTTAACCTCCTGGTCGAAAAAGGCTTTCTAGGCTGGAATTGTACATCTCCACTCAAAAAAAAAATGGCCTCTTTATGCAACACCCTCGATAACTCTGCAGCTTTGCTGGGATCGGTCAATACGGTGGTAAGAAAAGAACAAAGGCTTTTAGGCTACAATACGGATGGCCGTGGATGGGCGATAGACGTAAAAAAAAACTTTGCCGTTGATTTTCAAAACCTTTCTATTGCCATCCTGGGAACGGGAGGGGCAGGCGAAGCCATTGCCAAGCAATCCGCAATAGAAGGTTCAAAAAAACTCATTTTACTCAATAGAACCTACGAAAAAGCCTTGCTGTTGGCACGAAGCATAGAAAAAAATTTTGAGGTTGAAGTCCAGGTTCTTCCCTTGACAGAATCCAGTCTCAAGCAACTCATGTTAAAAAGCGATCTCTTTGTTCAATCTCTTCCCTTGCTTCCCTTTTTATCTCTAAACTTTCAATGGGAAAAGATCCTCGATCCCAAGGTCATTCTCTACGATGTTTTATATTTTCCTATCCCTACGCCCATGGAATCCGTGGCTAAAAAAATCGGCTCCAAGGTTGTTAACGGGCTAGGAATGCTTGTAGAACAGGGTGCCCTTTCGTTTTCGATATGGACAGGCCTGGATGCTCCGATAGAAACGATGAGAAGATCGGTCCATCTCTCCTAAAGGGCTTATCTTGGAATTCCAAGGGAACAAATGAAAGCAAGGGCTTGAATATCCTTAGTAGGACTGAAATTAGAAATACTTATCCCTGATGAGTAATAAAAAAATTAAATGTCAATGTTTT